>DAOOGN010000030.1:0-37763 GCA_035415725.1 Anaerolineae bacterium
GCATGGGTATTTCTAATTGTCGTTGATGTTAATTTCTAATTGTCGCTTGACACACCATCCCCGAAGTCCCGTTTGTCACCTGGCCAAGGTAGCTGAATAGTTACCCTTTGCCACCACCGTCTCTTAGGAGCTAAAAGCGGCTGAAGCCGCCACTACCAACGGGAATTGGCGTCAGTCCCATGCCGAATCTACGCCATCTGTTGACAACAAAGGAGTCTTCAGCATGCGTTTAATCCATACGAGGAGGAAACAATGATAACAACGCCCCCAGCAGATGCTTGGCCTTCCGAGTTTATCCGGCGGATGCGCAGTTGGCTCGGCGATGAAGCGGATGCTTTCTTCACTGCGTTGGCGCAGCGCGACGTAGGATTGCGTCTCAACCCCCTGCGCGGTCCGTTGGAGGATCTCAAGGCGCGTCTCCCCTGGGAAACACAGCCGGTTCCCTGGTGTCCCGAAGGCGTGTGGCTCCAGGAAGAGGCGCCGGCCGGCGCGCACCTGTATCATACCCTCGGCGTTTACTACGTGCAGGACCCCAGCGCGATGGCAGCCGGCGTCCTGCTTGATCCCCATCCGGGTGAATGGGTGCTCGATCTCGCCGCCGCCCCCGGCGGCAAGACGACGCACATAGCCACGCGGATGCACGGTGAAGGTGTCCTCGTCGCCAACGAAGTCGTCCGCCGTCGCGCGACGGTACTGGCGATGAACATAGAACGGATGGGCGTCACCAACGCGCTGGTCATCAACGAGACGCCGGAACGGTTGGCAGCGCGGTGGGCCGGCCTCTTCGATGCGGTGCTGGTGGATGCGCCATGCTCTGGCGAAGGCACTTTCGCCCGTGACTCGCAGGCCATCCGTGATTGGAGCGTGGACACGGTGTCCGGCAACGCGCGTCGGCAAAAGCAAATCCTGGACCAGACGGCGCCGTTGGTACAGCGCGGTGGGCGTCTGCTCTATGGGACGTGCACCTTCGCGCCGGAAGAGAACGAGAGCGTCATCGCCGACTTCCTGACGCGCCATCCCGATTTTGCTATCGCCGACCTGCCGGCGCTGCCGGGCCTGCAACCTGGGCATCCCGAATGGGTGGGCGCACCGGACGCTCTGCAGCGCGCCGGACGTTTCTGGCCGCACACCGGACCGGGACACGGTCACTTCTACGCCCTACTTCGTCGCCAGGGCGAGCCACCCAACGACCTACCGGAACGTTGGACGGGCAGCGCCATTCCTGGACGCATTTGGAACCTCTATCAAAAGACTGTCGGCGCGGCGTTAGTTATGCCGGTCTCCGACAAAGGGCTGCTGCTGACCCCAACCGACGATCTCTACATCACACCGCTGGAGCCAAAGTTGTGGGATGGCCTGCACGTGTTGCGCCCCGGATGGTGGGTGGCCTCCCTGCGCCACAACAAGGTCTGGCCCGATCACGCGCTGGCGCTGGCATTGCGCCCGGAGGACGTCCGCGACATTGTGAACCTGGCGCAGGATGATCCACGACTGGAAAATTATCTGCAGGGTGGCTTCTGGCCCGATCACGGCTCGCCGGGGTATGTGCTGGTCGCCGTGGATGGTTTCCCCGTGGGGTGGGCCAAGCGCGGGGAGGGGCGACTACGTAGCCGCTACCCACTGCACCTGCGCGGTTAGGGCATACGACAGATGAGCGGAAAAGAGTCGATAGCTATCTGGAACTGGCACCTGAATGGCGATGGCCGGTCTCCAGACCAGGCCACCGCCGACCCGAGCCCTGCCCCATAATTTACACCCTACCCGCGCGGTTAGGATTTGCTTAGAAACGGCTGTGGTGGCACAATGGATATATACCAGGTGCACACTAAAATTTCCCTTTTTCTATCCGTAGATGAAGCCACTTGAGCCTATAGACGCTATCATCCGCACCAAAATCCACTTCAGCGGCTCAATCTGCTGACCACAGAGGAATTTCCCATGAACCGGCGTTCACCAGCGGTGGAATGAAAACTTTTCACCATGAAGGGCACGCAGAACACAAGGAATTTGAGTTTTTCTCTGTGAACTCTGGGTGCTCCGGGGCTATTTTCAGAGGAGTTTTCAATGCGCGTTTGTAAGGAAAGCAGTTCATGACAGACGATTTGCTACCCATCTATAGCCTATATATTCCCGAAGATCGCCGCGAAGCCATCGCGCGCGGAGAGACGTTACCCGATCGGACGTCGGGTGCGGCCTTGTTTGCCGATGTTTCCGGTTTTACGCCTTTGACAGAAGCCCTTACCCGCCTCTATGGCCCCAAACGCGGGGCGGAAGAACTTGCCCATCAATTGAACCGCGTGTACAACGCCCTGATTGCAGAAGTGGACCGTTATCGGGGCAGCGTGATCGGCTTTGCCGGTGATGCAATCACGTGTTGGTTCAACGACGATGCGGAATCCAGCGGTCTGGCGACGCTGCGCGCAGCCGGTTGCGCCTTCGCTATGCAAACGGTGATGCAAGCGTTCAAAAGTGTAACGCTTCCCGCTGGAGAAATCGTCTCCCTGGCGTTAAAAGCCACGATGGCCACCGGTCCGGTGCGGCGCTTTCTTGTCGGCGACCCTGCTATCCAATGGATCGATGCGCTCGCCGGCGAGACCCTGACGCGCATGGCGACTGCCGAGCACTATGCCGGACGCGACGAGGTGCTGGTGGATGTTCCCACCGCCATAGTTCTGGGAAAGAGGGTTCACATTCAGGAGTGGCGCCCTGCTGCTACGGAGAACACAGCCGAGGAGTGTTTTGCGGTCATCGAGAATGTCGATCTGCCGCTGCCCCCTGTGGAAGCTGATGCCCCACCGCCGCCGGCCCTTCCTCCGGCTACCGTCAAACCCTGGCTGCTTCCGGCAGTCTACGCGAGCTTGCAAGAGGGGGTCGGTGAACCCCTGGAAATGCGTCGCGGCGTGGTGGCGATTTTCCTGCGCTTTCAAGGCATCGACTACGACCACGATGAGCAGGCCGGCGCTAAGCTGGATCGCTATATCCGGTGGGTACAGGGGGTGATGCACCAGTACGACGGCACCCTGTTGCAACTCATCATGGGCGATAAGGGCAACTACCTCTACGGCGCTTTTGGGGCGCCGACGGCGCACGAAAACGATCCCCAACGCGCCGTGAGCGCGGCGTTGGAACTGCTCCAACCGTCCGCAGACCTGGAATTCGTCGGCCCGATCCAGATCGGCGTGGGGCAAGGGACGATGCGTACCGGCGCTTATGGCGGCGCGACCCGCTGTACTTACGGCGTTATCGGCGACGCGGTCAACCTCTCCGCGCGTTTGATGCAAAATGCCGCCCCGGGACAGGCGCTGGTCAGCCAATATGTTCAAGCAGCAGCACTCCAGGACTTCCGCTGGGAGCTGTTGCCGCCAATCACCGTCAAAGGCAAGTCGCAACCGGTGCCGGTCGTCCGGCCAATCCGCAAGGTGCAGCGTGCCCGTGTCGTCATGCCCAGCACTGCCCTGGTGGGACGGGAAGCAGAACTGGCGGAATTGCAAGCGACGCTCCAACCGCTCTTTGAAGGGCGCTTTGGCGGCATGGTGTATGTGTACGGCGAGGCCGGCGTGGGGAAAAGCCGCCTCGTCGATGAACTGCACATGCGCTTGATGCCAAATGGCGGCTTTTCGTGGTTTACCTGCCTTGCCGAACCCATCCTGCAGCAATCGCTGAACCCCTTCAAGTATTTTCTCCGCCAATACTTCGTCCAGAATACAGAAAACTCCGAGGAGACCAACCGCGTCAACTTCAAAGAGGTGCTGCTGGGACTGCTCAATAGCCTCGATAGCCTGGGCACGGCGGAAGGGGCCACGCTGGCGGCCGAACTCCAACGGACCCAATCCATGTTGGGCGCGCTGGTGGATTTACACTGGGCGGATTCCCTCTACGCACAACTGGAGCCGGAACTGCGTTTCCGAAATACCCTTATCGCCTTCAAAACTTTGATCCAGGCAGAGAGCCTGCGGCAGCCGGTGATTGTGCACGTTGAGGATGCCAACTGGTTGGACGATGATTCCCAAGAACTGCTCGCTACCCTCATTCAAAATGTCGACGGCTATCCGTTTGTGGTACTGCTCAGTGGACGTTACCGCGACGACGGCAGTTCATTCCACATCCCAGCGCCTGCTGACACCCCTGACCACGCGATCCATCTCAACACGCTCACTGCTGACAGTGTGCGTATGCTGGTGGTACAGTTGCTAAGCGCCGACATCGCGCCGGCTTTCGCGGAGTTCATCGCGCAAAAGACGGAGGGCAATCCCCTCTTTGCCGAACAACTGGCCCTGGATTTGCGCGAGCGCCAACTGATCGCGCCGCGCGACGGTATTTGGACCCTCGTCGGCCACGATGAGGTTGACGCGATCCCCGCCACCATCAATGCTGTCCTCATCGCCCGTCTCGACCGGCTGGCAGCGCAGATCAAGGCGGTGGTGCAGACGGCGGCGGTCCTGGGACGTGAATTTGAGGTGCAGATTCTGTCGCGGATGTTGCGAGATGACGCTGACCTGCCTTACAAGATGCAGCAGGCAGAGGAGGAACTGATCTGGCAGTCACTGTCCGAGATGCGCTATATCTTTCGCCATACCATGATGCGCGATGCCGCGTATGAGATGCAACTCCAGGCTCGTTTGCGCGACTTGCATGCGCTGGCGGCTGAGGCAATGGCGCAGGTCTATGCCGCCGAGTTAGCGCCGCATTACGCCGATCTGGCCTATCACTACGGCAAGGCCGAGGATGTCCGTCAAGAATTCCACTACGCGCAGTTAGCCGGTGAGTACGCCGCATCACGCTACGCCAATCAAGAAGCCGTCGCGCATTACTCTCAGGCCCTGCAAAGCCTGTCCAGGCTCGACCCGGACGAAAGCGCGGTGCAGCGTCAGGATGTTTACATGACGCTCGCCGAACTGCAAATCACCGTGGGGCAGTATGACCAGGCCCATCAACATCTTGAAAAGGCCCTGGCCCTCGCCATTCAAAGAGGTGATGGGCAAGGGCAAGTTCACGTGTGCCGGTGGATGGCCCAGATGCACGAGTTGCAGAGCGAATACGACGAAGCCCTGGAATGGGTGCAGAAGGGACTGCACATCCTGGGGAACCAGCGTACCTCCGAGGCCGCCGAACTCCGCCTGGTCGCCGGTCTGATTCACACCCGGCGTGGCAACTATGACGAGGCGACAGCCCAATTCCACGATGCCATGCAAATTGCTCAGTACCTCGGCGAAGCGGCCACCCTCGCCCGCGCCCACAACGGACTGGGGGTCATCCGCCTGCGGGAGGATTCCGCCGCCGCCATCGACCACTTTCAACAGGCTTTCACATTGTATGAGGGTGTCGGCGACATCGCGGGACAGGCGAAGTCCCACAATCTCATCGCCAATGCCTGCTTCGAAACCGGACAATGGGGTGAGGCCGACTTCCATTATCGCCAGGCGCGGGAGATCTTCGAAAAAATCGGCGATGTGTATAACGGCGCGTTTGCCGACAATAATCTCGGTGAGATTGCGCTCTCCCAAGGTCGCCTGGATGAGGCCCTGACGTTTTACCGCCAGGCCCTGCAGGCGTTCGAGCAGATCGGAGGCGCAGCGTATGTCCTGGGCGTTCTTCACATGAACCTGGGGCACGTGTTTATCCGCCGTGCGGAAATCGACGCAGCGTTCCAGGAACTCCAAACCGCTCAAGAGCATTTCGAGCAGGCCCAGGCGCGGGATTTCTTGCCGGAACTGAACCGCCACTACGCGGAAGCCTACTTCGTCGTGGACGATCTGGACGATGCCGAACAACAGGCCCGTCAGGCGTTGGATCTCAGCCGCGAGTTAGAACAGCGCGGCGAGGAGGGCAACGTGCTGCGGGTCTTGGGGCGGATCTTGAACGCTCAAGGACGCCTTGAGGATGCGAAAGCATGCTTGAAGCGTAGCCTGGACATCCTTGACGACATAGGTGACCATTATCAAAAGGCGCAAACCCAACTTTCTCTGGCGCAATTTTACGCTCAACAGAATCACTCCCTCGATGCCAGAGAGGCGCTTGAACAGTGTATGCCGGTTTTCCAACGTTTAGGCGTCACGCGAGATCTGGATACAGCGCGTAGCCTGGGAGCACGACTTGGCAACTCGTGGTAGGGCGACCTGGCAATTCACCCTACAAAACCGACCCGCAACCTGTCGGGGAAATTGAATGACACCCTACTCAGAGACGCTGGAACTCCCGCACAGCGATTCACAACCGCCCCAACGTGGGGACTTTTACAGGCTGGAGTTCTCCGACAGGCGGTTGCAGATGATTTTCAGCGCGAGAACTGGAGGCAACGCATAACCTTGGAGCACAAGTGAGTCCTTAACAGATCTCGAACCGACACCGGACTAACTGACTATCGGACTAAGAAGTAGCAGATGATTTTCAGATCAACTCGGCTATTGCCACCGCTGCCCTACCGACACGCAAGGCCGCCCCTCTTACACGATCTCGAACCGACACCGGACTAACTGACTATCGGACTAAGAAGTAGCAGATGATTTTCAGAGCAGGAGGGAACCATGAATGGCAAGTCTTTGAATCGGAAATGGTCCGTTGTTGTATTGAGCTTGATTCTCAGCGCAGGATTATTCTGGCTGCTATGGATGGTGTTGCCGGCTTCACCGGCAGGGCGCGTCAGCGCCGCCCCGGCGATTCCACCGACGCCCCACCGCACCGGCGTTGTCCCCGCCCAAAATTCGCCTGACGCGCCGCGCACGGCACCGAACCTCGGTGCATACGAGGCACAGCTTATAACCGCCGTGGATGTTTTCAGCGATGACAACACTATCAACGACAACTGCACGCTGCGTGAAGCGATCATCGCTGCCAACACGGATAGCGCCGTCGATCGCTGTCCGGCGGGCAACGGTGCGGATACGATTGCGTTGGGAGAAGGTGTCTACCAACTGAGCATCGCCGGCACAGGCGAGGAGGCCGCGTCGACCGGCGACCTGGATGTGCTGGATGCGCTGACCATCACCGGCGCAGGGTCGGAACTCACGTTCATTGATGCTAACGGCATAGATCGCGTGCTGGATGTGTTCACCGCGCCCGTAGTCATCTCCGGCGTGACGGTGATGGGGGGCAACAGCTCTGGCAGTGGCGGTGGACTGCAAATTCTCTCACCGGGCTACGTTGCGTTGCACAACGTCCACATCCGCGATAACGTCGCGGCCCAATACGGCGGCGGTGTGTACTACGAAAGTCCGGCAACGCTGGCGCCTAGCGGCTATTTTACCGTCAGCCATAACAGCGCCGAGCTGGGCGGCGGCGTGTATATCTTTGACGGTGAGTTTGTGTTGAGCCAGGGTCTCATCTACAGCAACACGGCCGCCGCCGACGGCGGCGGTATCTATGCCGAACATGGGCGCGTGCAGATGACCGGCGGCGAGATCTGCGAGAACGTTGCGTCCCTAGGCGGGGGGGGAGTGCTTGTCAACCAACCGAGGGCGACTTTTACTCAGACTGGCGGCTTCATTCTGGCCAATACAGCCGAGAATGGCGGCGGCGTCCTGGTCAGCAACGGGCAAGCATGGTTGTCCGGCGGCAGTATCCGTGACAACCATGCTTCCAACTATGGCGGCGGTCTGGTGGTCAACAGGCAGGCCCTTCTCGACGGTGGGCGCATTGTCAACAACACGGCGGCCTACGGTGGCGGCGTCTACGTGGGCATGGTGGGCGTGTTGACGCAGACCGGCGCGAGTACCATCGCCGGCAATGTGGTCACACAGGACGGCGGCGGCATCTATGCCGAGGGTGGCACGATTGTTCTAGAAGGTGGACAAGTGGCGCTGAACGCCGCCTCTTATGGCGGCGGCCTGTACGTCAACGACGGCACGGCCACACTGCGTGGGACGGCCAGGATCAACAACAATGAGGCGTTGAACAGCGGTGGCGGTGTGTACGCGCAGTTCGGTGACGTTACCCTAGACGATGGTAACATTGTCAGTAATACAGCAGCGAATGGCGGTGGTGTATTTGTGGCCGGAAGTAGCAGCGTATTCACACAGACCGGCGGGATGCTCGCTTATAACACTGCCGACAACGGCGGTGGTCTCTACATTTACTACGGACGGGCCACGCTGTCGCAGGCCGTGCTTTATGCCAATCAAGCGATCTCGAGCGGCGGCATCTACAACAACAACAACCTGGAACTGGTCAACGTGACCTTCAGCGGCAACACGGCGACCTCAAACGGCGGCGGTATTAACAACAACGGGACGGTCAAGGCGACCAATATCACCCTAGCGCGCAACGGGGCGTCTAATGGCGGCGGTGGCGGTATCTACAATACCAATCGAGTCTCCCTCAATAACGTCATCATCGCCTACAACAGCGGCGGCGATTGTAGCGGAACAATCATTTCGGAAGGATACAACCTGAGCAGTGACAGTACGTGCACGCTGACGGAAACCGGCGACCTCATGAACACTGATCCTCTGCTCGGCCCGCTGGCCGACAACGGCGGCAACACGTGGACGCACGCGCTGTTGCGGGGCAGTCCCGCCATCAACACCGCTTCCTGCGTCTATGCGCCTGCCACCGATCAGCGCGGCTACCGGCGTCCCGATGAAGGCAGTGCACGTTGCGACATAGGCGCCTTTGAGGAACAAACCTTCATCAACCTGCCGCCCATTGCCAACGCCGGGGCGGATCGAGCTATAACTGTGGGGAGGACGGTGATGCTCGACGGCAGCGCCAGTTACGATCCCGACGGCTACACGCCACTGACCTATCAGTGGGCGCAGACCGGCGGGACGGCAGTTGCTTTCAACGCCACCGTTTCCCGCACGACGTTTACTGCGCCGTCTGCGCCTGGCCTGCTCACGTTCACCCTCACGGTATATGACGCCTACAGACTGGCTTCTGTGCCGGACGAAGTCATCGTCAGTGTGGGCGGTGCGCCCATCACCGGCTTGCAAGCGAGCAACAGCAGCCCCACCCCGTTGGGGCAAACAACATACTTCACGGCAAGCGTCACAGCGGGTACGAATGTCTTGTATGAATGGAGTTTCGGCGACGGTGGCAGCGACAGCGGTCCGCACGTCCGTCATACCTATACCGAAGCGGGCTGGTATGAGGCGACCGTGAGAGCTTTCAATGTCAATAGCAGCGTCGATGCCGGCACCGTGGTCAGCATCACCCATAGCACGCGTGGATCCGCGCAGACCATCGGCAACAACACGGTTCTGACCAGTGCGCTCACCAGCATCAACGACACCGACTGGTATAAATTCGAGGTTCCGCAACCGGATTCGACCATCACCGTGACACTCAGCGACCTGCAGGCCGATTTTGACCTGCTGCTCTTCGCGCCGGAGATTGACGAAGAAACCGGACAGTTGCGCGACATCGGACGCCTGAGCAACATCGGGCGTCTGAGCAACATCGGGCGGCTCAGCAACATCGGACAGCTCAGCAATATCGGCCAACTGAGCAACATCGGCGACTTGCTCGATCTGGGACGTTTGAGCAACATCGGACGCCTGAGCAATATCGGACGGCTGAGCAACATCGGACGGCTCAGCAACATCGGACGGCTCAGCAACATCGGGACGCTGGTGGATATTTCCGCCTATCCTTTGACCGCCACCGAGCAAATTGTCTACAACGTGCATGAGTTGGCCGGCTACTACTACGTCGCCATTTACGGCCAGTCCAACCGGGAGGTAGGGCAAAATTACACCCTTGCCGTCAACGTCACGCCGCCCCAATACGTCTATTATCCGCTGACGGATACGATTGCCATCAGTGTCACCGTGCCGGCAACCGACCCGACGGTGAACACGCTCATCCTGTACAACACCGCGCGCATGGTGCAGTTCTACGACACGGAGCAGACGCCGATACTGGAGCAACTGTACCCTAAACTGCAAGCGCTGGCGGCTCATACCCAGGTCAACGGCGTGCTCGTGGATCTCAACAGCTATCCGGAGATTGCCGCAGCTTATGCCAAGTGGGACCAACACCCTGACAGTCCGCAACACGCCAATTTTGTGGCGATGCACCTTAAGTCTCTGTTGTACACACTGGCGCCCGCTTATCCTAACCTTAAGTACCTGGTGCTGGTGGGCGATGACCGCATCATCCCCCAGCGCCGCATCCGCGATGAGGCGCTGGTTTCCAACGAGCGCACCTACGAGGACGCCTATTTCGCGCCTGACATCGACACCTCCCTGGCCCGCCGCTACTTCCTCAGCGACGACTACTACGCCGGCCTGTTGCCGTTGCCCTGGCGTGGACGGGAACTGTATCTGCCGCAGGTCGGCATCGGTCGCCTGGTGGAGGCTCCCCAGGACATCATCGCCGCGTTGGATGCGTTCATGGCGCAGCCGGTGCTTGAACCGGAGGATGCCTTTGTCACCGGCTACGATTTCTTGATCGACGAAGCCCAGGCCATCAGCGCCACCCTTGCCTCTCAGGGAATCACGCCGATGACGACGCTCATCAGCGACACGTGGACGACGAACGACGTGCGCACACACTTCATCAGCGTGACCGCCGCCAGTGACCTGAATTCCCTCAATGCGCATTTCACCCATTATGGCCTTATCCCACCCACCTATCCATCCTCGCCGACATTGGAAGATATTTTCGTGCTGGCGTCCGAACTGACGGAGACGACTGATTACAGCGGCACCCTGAACTTCTCGGTAGGGTGTCACTCCGGGCTGAACGTCCCAGACGCGGGCGCGCCGTCGGTCGAGGAGGCGACGGATTGGCCGCAGGCACTGCTGCGTCGCGGGGCGATGTTCATCGGCAACACGGGCTATGGCTACGGCGATTCGGACTTGATCGCCTACTCGGAGCAGTTGATGACGGGTTTCACGGATCGATTGGGCCTCTGGGAAGATGGGCAAGCGCCGACTGTCGGCCACGCGCTGATGCGCGCCAAGCAGGAGTATTACAACAGCTTCAGCGCCGGGGCGTTCAGCAACTATGATGAAAAGGTTCTGGCGGAGATGACGCTGTACGGCCTGCCGATGCTGCAAATCCACATGCCGCAGACGACCACGCTCAACACGCCGACAACGCCACGTGCAGCTCTGTTGCCGGATGCCGACACAGTCGTCACCACGGCGCACCATCTGGCCCTGGACTATGTCGAACACGTCACAGAACAGGGCACTTACTACACTGTCGCCGGTGAAAATGAGGTGCACATCGCCGGCGGTCGTCCCATCGCGCCGCAGATCAGTGAAGATGTCGAAATCCCCGGCGCTATCGCCCACGGCGCCTTACTCATCGGGGGAACGTTTATGGATGTTGCGGATTTCGATCCGGTGGTGTCGCGCATTGTGACCGAAGAAACCTTCATCGAGACCGAACCGGACTTCCCCAGTGCGGCCTGGGAGCCGGCACAGTTCAGTACGATCAACCGCTTCCTCTCCATCGAAGGCAAAGCCTACGCCAGCCTCGTGGTCGTGCCGGGGCAATTCCGCGCCACGAGCTATGATCTGCCGACGACCGGCATTGAGCGGCTCTACACAGATTTGCAGTTCGAGGTTTACCACGCGCCCTTCACCGTCACGGACTTCATCGCCCCGAACATCCGCAACGTGCGCGCCATCAGCAGCACCCATTCCCTGCGCTTCGAGATCTGGGTGGACGACGACGCCGAGAATCCAGAAGACAGCGGCAAGGTCGCACGCGTTGTCGTGCTTTACCGGCATCCGGGGCAAACCACGTGGTCCAAGGCCGAACTCACTTCCCTGGGCAAAAACGCCGCCGGTATCGGCGTTGCCGCAGGCGTGGTCGATCCGATCAGCGCACCCATCGAGTATTTCGTGCAGGCCGTGGACAACAGCGGCAACGTCATCCTGGCGCTGGATCACGGGATGCCCTTCACGGCTGTGGAGGGGGTGAACATTAGGCCGCAGATCTATCTGCCTTTGGTGCTCAAAGAGGCTCCGGGTTTCTCACGGTGACGTTAAGATGCCTTTGAACGGCAAAATGTCACAGTAACTCAAATCGTTAGCTGAGGATGAGGAAATGATAAACCACAAAAGGTGCTGCGTTTGAATAGGAGTGAGTCTTGCCGTGGCGATGGTCTTCATCGGCATAGGCGTCACCATGCTACATACCAGGTCGATTGCCATTGCCCAAACCGGCATGACGCGGCACGCGGCCGCGCCCGTTTCCATCGCCGTCGGTTTGGTGACCGACAGACCTGAGGTCTACGATGGGAGTTTCAATGAAATGAGTTTCATGGGTGTTCTTCGTAGCGCAAGTGAGCTAGGCACCACCTATCAGGTTTACACGTCGGCGTCAGAAGCGGATTATGCGCCCAACTTACAGCAATGCGTCCTGGACGGCAACGCCCTGTGCATCGCTGTAGGCTTCGGTCTGGCGGATGCAGTGTCTACAACGGCGGTGCTCTATCCCGGCGTGCAGTTTGCCATTGCCGACGCCTCGTGGGAGACTATGCCCCCTAACCTGCGCGGTCTGGTATTTGCCGAAGACGAACATAGTCAATCACGCATTGACTTTCATTTTGTATTTACTATAATGAGTTCGAATGGATAAATTCTTCGTAACTATTCAGCCGTCCTTGCCAGGTGGCGAATGGGACTTTGGGGAGGGCACATAATAAGTTACCCCTTCGGCAGGTGATGACCCTCTTATCCCCCAACCCCCTTCTCCCCCGCAAGCGGGGAAGAAGGGAGCAAGGTGGGGGTGTGGCGGGCAGCTTCGCCGCCCGCCACACCCCCACCCAAAATCCCCCTTCCTGGGGGGAAGGGGGGCAGGGGGGATGGGCTTATAGAAACACGCATATCTTGTCATACAGAAGCACCTGGCCTACCAAAGTCTACGCCAAAACCTGGCATAGGGAATAAGTGGCTTCGTCAGGTTTACTAGCCTGAATAGATACAATTCTTCTTGATGAATGGCGATCCATTTGTCACTTGTCTGACGAAAGGAGGTGATGACCGACTCGCAACCACCGGCATGGATGTCTTTCAATCGTTCCCTATATCATTGTATGACCTATCAAGTGTGATCTGGAGGAGACTATGTTTCACAAATCGCAGTTTAGGACACTCATCGCCATTTTGACGCTGTCTGCTATGGCTCTGAGCGGCTGCAATGCTCAACCCGCCAGCACCGAAATCAACGTCCTCTGCACACCTCAGGAAGAGTGGTGCCAGGGGATGAAGCAGGAGTTCGAGGCCAAGTACGGTATTACCGTGAACTACGTCCGTATGTCCAGCGGCGAAGCCCTCGCCCGCATCCAGGCCGAGAAGGATAACCCCCAGTTTGACATCTGGTGGGGCGGTCCCATCGACAGTTTCGTGGCGGCGAAGGAGATGAATCTGCTGGAGCAGTACGACTCGCCGAACTACAAGAACCTGCTCGACCCTGACAAGTACAAGGATCCCGACAATTATTGGGTCGGCATCTATGTCGGCTCGTTAGGGTTCTGTACCAACAAGAATTGGCTAGCGCAAAATCCCGGCGTGAAGGCGCCCACGTCGTGGGACGACCTGCTGCGCCCGGAGTTCAAGGGGCAGATTATGGTAGCGCATCCCTCAACCTCCGGCACGTCCTACACCGCGCTGGCGACCATCCTGCAAATTCGCGGCGAAGAGGCCGGCTGGCAGTATATCCAGCAGTATGCCGCGCAGATGCAGCAATTCACCAAGAGCGGCGCAGCCCCGGCCAAGTTCGTCGGGCAGGGCGAAGCGGCAGTGGGCATCGTCTTTTCACACGACATCGTGCACGAGATTGATGACAATGGCATGCCCCTGGAGTTGACTTTCCCGGCGGAAGGCACCGGTTACGAAATCGGCGGGATGGGCATCCTCAAGGGCGCGAAGCACCTCGATGCCGCCAAGAAGTGGTTCGATTGGGCTATCTCGGCGGAAGGGCAGGCGCTCGGCCCGAAATATCACGCTTATCAGGCGCCGACCGTCAAGGGCGTGACACTTTCGCACCCTGAATTGCTGGAAGTGAAGTTGATCGATTACGATTTCCAGTGGGCCGGCGAAAACAAGAAGGCGTTCGTGGATAAGTTCACGAATGAGATTGCTGCTGCTGACAATTTGAAGCAGTAGACTCGCTCCATGTGAAGCGTGAAACGGCCTGTTGAGCGTTTCACGCTTCACATTTCATTTGGCTCTCAAGGCAATGAAATGACCCTCAAGCTCTCGTTTATGGACCATTGGCGCCGCCGTTACCGCGAGTTCGCCATCATCGCGCAAGATCCCGTCCTCTGGATGAGTTTGCTATTCTGCGCCATTTTTCTCTTCATTTTTGTCTTTTATCCTATCTTACGCACCGCGAGCAACGGATTTTTTACATCTGAGGGGCAGTTTAGCCTGGAACACTTTGCCCGTTACTTTGACAGTTACTTCGGGCCGCTCTATCGCCGGGTTTTCACCAATACCTTGCTGATGGGCGGCCTTGCCGCGACGGTCGGTACGTTGGTCGGCTTTATTTTCGCCTACACGGTGGTGCGCTGCAATCCGCCCGGCAAGGGCCTCATCCATACCCTGGCGCTGGTGCCGACGGTGTCGCCGCCGTTCGCCATCGCCTTGAGTACGGTGCTGCTCTTCGGGCGCAACGGCCTTATCACCCACCGCTGGCTCGGCATGACGTTTCCACAAGGCTCGAACGACATCTACGGCATGGATGGGCTGGTTTTTGTGCAGACGATCACCTTCTTCTCTGCGGCCTATCTGATCCTGCGTGCCATGCTTGAACGGCTGGACCCTTCGATGGAAGAGGCCGCCGAAAGTATGGGCGCGAACCGCTTCCACATCTTCCGCACCGTCACCCTGCCGCTGCTGATTCCCGGATTAGCCGGCGCGTTCCTGTTGCTCTTCGTCGAGTCACTGGCCGACCTAGGCAATCCACTCTTCATTTCCGGCAACGTCACGGTCCTGGCGACGCAAATTTTTCTCGCTGTGGCGGGTGAATACGATTATCAGAAAGCCTCGACGCTGTCACTGGTGCTGCTGATCCCGACGCTGATCGTCTTCCTGCTACAGCGTTACTACGTCACGCGCCGTTCCTACGTCTCGGTGACCGGCAAACCCAGCGGCGGCCACGTCGTGGAGAAAGAGCCGTGGATCCGCTGGCCCTTCGTCGTGGTCACCTATTTGGTCTGCGCGCTCATTATACTGCTCTATCTGGCAATCATCTACGGCTCGTTCTGCCGGACCTGGGGCGTAGACTTCAGCCTGACGCTGGAATGGTGGCGGTTGATGTTGACGCGCGGCATCGAGGCTATCCTCGATACGACGTTCCTCAGCCTCCTGGCGACACCGTTTGCCGTGCTCATCGGGATGATCATCGCTTTCCTGGTAGTGCGCAAGCAATTCAGCGGCAAGGGAGCATTGGATTTCGTCTCAAATCTGGGCGGTGCCGTCCCCGGTACCATCCTGGGCATCGGCTTCGTACTGGCTTTCAGCACCCCCCCAATGATCGTGGTCGTGCTGCTCTACGTCGTCCTGGCGCTTTTCTTGGGCTGCACGCTCTTCCACGAGAAACGTCAGCAGCTCATCGTCCTATTGCTCGGTTCTGCGGTGGGCATCGGCCTGAGTTTTCTGGATGACATCCTGGGGCTGACGGGATTGTATGACCTGCTCGGCGGCGCCGTCGTGGCGGCAGGATTGTACTTATGGCTGAAGCTGGGTCAGGCGCGAGGACGCATCTGGGTCGGGATCGGGGCGTATCTGCTGGCCTACAACCTGGTGGAGTTCGTCGCCATGCCGATTGCGACGCTGAGCCGCAGTCTGCCGCGCGGTTTCTGGAGCAACGCCATCTTCCAGCTCGCGGACCACATCAAGGTATTGTTTCAGCTTCCCCCGACGCTGATGACCATCGTCCTGATCTTTGCCGGTGTGCTGTTGATTCAGCCGGAAAAGGGGCGAGTGCGGCTCCTCCTGGCGACGTTCATTCTGGCCGTGACCGCCGCTTTGAGCTTCACCGCCATGCCGCTCACGCTGGTCGGAACACCGTTCATCATCCTGATGGCCTACGCCGTGCGCAGCCTGCCGGCTTCGGTCCGCTCCGGCGTAGCCGCGCTCCAACAGATCGATCCCGCCATCGAAGAAGCCTCCAACAGCCTGGGCGCCGACACACAGTACACCTTCCGCAAGATCACCCTTCCGCTCATCCTGCCGGCACTGCTGGCCGGGATGATTTTCAGCTTTACCCGCCACATGACGAGCGTGTCGGCCATCATTTTCCTCGTTAGTGCGCGCTGGCGCATCGTCACCGCCGCGATTATGAGCGAGTGGGAACAGGGCGGCATCAGCATCGCCGCGGCCTACTCGACAACGATTATCCTGTTTGTGCTGATCGCCATTGGCGGATTGTATTTTGTCACCAACCGGATGTTGCGAAGTAGGGAGTACGGAGTAAGGGATGTCTCCCCTTCGATTGAATGAAAACCTTTCGCCACGCCGGACGCAAAGAATTTGAGTTTTTCTCTGTGAACTCCGGGTGCTCTGGGGCTATTTTCAGAGAGGAGTCACCATGGATTTGATACTAGACGCCATCACCAAAACGTTCCCGCCGCGAGGGGGAAATGCGGAAGTCACGGCGGTTGACACGATTAGCCTGGAAATCGCCGAGGGTGAATTGGTTACTTTGCTGGGGCCGTCAGGGTGCGGCAAGACCACCACGCTGCGTCTGATTGCCGGCTTCGAGTTCCCTACGGCCGGGCGTATCTTGCTCGACGGGGAAGAGATCAACACCCGCCCGCCGCATAAGCGCGACATGGCCATGGTCTTTCAGAGCTATGCGATTTTCCCCCATCTCAACGTCTTTGAGAACATCGCCTACGGGTTGAACGTCCGGCGAATGCCCAAGGCCCAGATCGAGGAACGGGTGGCCCGCGTGATGGCGCTGGTCCGGCTTTCCGGCTACGAGAAGCGCGCGCCGAACCAGCTTTCCGGCGGTCAACAGCAACGTGTAGCCCTGGCCCGCGCCCTGGTGATGGAGCCAAAGGTCCTGCTGATGGACGAGCCGCTCTCCAACCTGGATGCCAAGTTACGCGAGCAAATGCGCACCGAAATCCGCCACATTCAGCAAAGCCTGGGGATCACCAGCGTCTACGTGACCCACGACCAGATCGAGGCTATGACGCTCTCCGACAGGGTGGTGGTGATGAATAGCGGGCGCATCGAGCAGGTGGGGTCGCCAGTCGAAGTGTACCGCCGCCCGCAGACACGTTTCGTGGCCGACTTCATCGGACGGGCTAACTTCGTCGCCGGGACGGTGTGCGGGCGCGAGAACGGCATGCTCGTCGTAGACGTGTTCGGACAGCCGCTCAAACTGGCCGGGCAAGAGCCGCATCCTGTCGGCGCTGCGGTGACGCTCATTGTGCGCCCAGAGATGATCCAGGTACGGACAGAGGGGGGAACCTACCGGGGCATCGTCCGCCGCGCAGCCTATCTGGGCGATGCGATTGATTACGATATTGAAGTCGCCGGACAGCTCCTCACGACCAGCGAAACGAACCCCCTGCAAACGGAAGTCTACGCCGAAGGAACCTCGGTCGGCGTCAGCTTCTACGAAGCGTGCGTGCACGTCTTGGGGAGTGCATAACCGGACCTCCAGGTGCACGCCACCCTGGCGCGGGTTCGCGGAGACGTTTTTAACCTGCGCCCGGCCGGGCATCATCTTGGGCTAAACCGTAACCCCTTGCATCCTGAGCGTCTGCACGCGATACAAGAGCGCGGCTTCGTCCATAATCCGCCGCCCGATCTCGGCGACGTGGCGATTCTCCGGCTGTTCCAATGGCGTGCCGCGCACCCAATCGTTGAATGCGCCCATCGCCGGCCCGCACCAGATTTGATAGTCTACTTCGCGCCCCGGCTCGCCTACTACGGCCCAGCGCGTCGCCAGCCCCAGATACCAGCGGAAAATGAGCGCCATCTGGCGCCGGGGATCCCGCTGCGCCTTCTCGATCTGCGCCGGATCGCGTTGATTGAAAAAAGTGATGCAGTCCGCCCACACCTCGTCGAGGGTACGCCTGAAAATCTGCTGTTCCAGCTTTTGCCGTTCTGCGGGCGGGATAGCCTCGATGCTGGCGTAAGTTTGATAAATCTCGTACAGCTTGCGCGCGCGCAGGGGAAACATCGTGCCACGCTTGAGCACCTGCAAGTTGACGCCCATCTCGAACATATCGGCGGCGGGGGCCATCATCACGTCGGTCATCGCGGCTTGCGCCAACAACTGCTTGACGTGCGGCGACGTGCCCGCTTCCACACAACTATGGTTGATCGAGCCGGTAAGTACGTAGGCCGCCCCCATCATAAACGCGCCGAGCGCTGCCGTGGGCGTTCCAATTCCCCCCGCCGCGCCGACGCGCACCGGCGTCGGATAGTGGTACTGCGCCTGTAGCTCATCCCGCAAGGCCAGCAGCGACGGCATGAGGCATACCAGCGGGCGGTTATCGGTGTGTCCGCCGGAGTCGGCCTCGACGGTCACGTCGTCGGCCAGGGGGACGCGCTCCGCCAGATGCGCCTGCGTCGCGGTGATGAGACCTTGCTCGCGCAATGCCGTCAGCAGTTTGGCGGGTGCGGGTTGCATGAACAGGGTCGCCACCTCGCGGCGCGAAATTTTGGCGATGACGCGGTTGCGGATGACCACCTCACCATCCGGCCCAGGCTCCAACCCGGCCACGCGGTACTGCACGACGTAGGGCGTGAGCGTCAGGTAGGCGGATGCCTCGATCACGTGCACACCATGCCGCAGATACAACTCCATCGCCTGACGTTCCAGCGCCGGTTCGTTGGGGTTGTTGATAAGGTTGAAGGCATACGGACCGTGGGGCAGCGCCTCCTGTATCTGCCGGATCGCCGTCTCCAGTCGGTTGGGAACCAGTCCGCCCGCCCCGAATGCGCCCAGCATCCCGGCCTTGCCCAATGCGATCACCAACTCCGTGCTCGCAATCGCATTAGCCATCGAACCGGCCATGTAGGCATAGTCCAGCCCGTAGGTCGCGCGGAAGCCGGGATCGCCCAACTGCTGCGCTGGCGTCGGCGGCACCATCGCCAGCACCGCCGCGCCGTCGCCGCCGAATTGCACGCTGCCTTCGTTCGTCAGACCGACGCCGCGTTCATTCTGCACCGCATAGCACGGCGCGTCGAGCGCACGCACCCGCGTCGCCATCCCTTCCGCATCGCAGGCCACGGACTCCGCCGGGCCAATCCAGGTGTAATTCTGCATAATCGTCGCTCCCCGTGAATAGAAATATGGAGTACGGAGTATGAAGTATGAAGTATGGGACAGATCCTTACTTCCTACTCCCTATTCCCAAATCTCGCACTTCGTAAATCCGCTGCTCTCCCCGCCATAAACTCCCGTCGCCGACCAGGACAATACCTTCCGGGGTGAAGTCCTTTTCTTTGATGTGAACTTCCAGCCGCAGGCGTTGCGATTCCGGCGGGACTTGCCCGCGATACTTCCATATCGTCCGCCCCGGCACGGGCATGAGCAGGCCGCAGCCCTGCGCCTGCGCGTAGACCTGCATCGCCTGCGTCAGCGCCTCCACACCAAGAGAGCCGGGCATCACCGGATCTTGATAAAAGTGACACTTGAAGAACCAATCGTCGGGCGACACCGGCACCTCGGCATAGACGTAGCCACGCCCCTCCTCGCCGCCGCCGGGGATGCACCATGCTCTGTCAAGAAGATCGAGCGGCTTCATCCTTTTTACCTCGATGGCCGGGACGGATTTTAACGCCCGTAAATCTGTTCCGGCCGTTAAATCCGTTGACCATAGCCACGGACGCCGCGCCACGCCGCCGTCCAGCCCGGCCTGGCGTTGCAGCGCTTCCGGCGTGAAGTAGCCGAAAGAGGCCACGCCGCGATAGAACACTTCACCAGCACAGGCCAGCTCAAAGCCGAACTTTTGCAGGATAATGCCGGGCAGCGCGGTTGAACTCAGCAGCGTCACACGGTTGGCGATGGTCTGCCCGCGCCCATCCACGGCACGCAGCAGTTCCCCCTCACCGTCGAGGTTGCGGAAATAGAAGTCGCTGTCGGGATAGAGCAACATCGAGCCGAGGTAGATCGAAAGCACGCCGCACGGTTGCAACGCCATCTCCATCAGCATCGAAGTCGGCAAGGCAGCGCAGTCGCGGAAGAACCAGGCGTCGGCCTGCACGTCGAACTCGCTCACCAGCACGGCGCCGGGTGTCACCTGGCCGGGGGCGCCATCGATAGTCAAGACACGGCTCATGCAAAGCAAATCGCCATTGGGCAGACGCGGTCCCCGCCGTCCACGATAGCGCGCGTAGGCCGGCCCGAAAGCCTCCACCATATCGCCGATGGCGAAAGCGCGGAGCTGGTCTTCGGTGAGAAGTGGAGCATAGTCCGTAGTCCGTAGTCCGTAGTCCTCAAGGGGTGATTCGTGATTCGCCAGGCGTGACTCGCCGATGGGCTGATGCGCTGCCTCTTGCAGCATCTCCCCCGCCGCCGCGATCTGCATCGCCATCAACTCGGCAGTTTGGCGCATGGCGGTTTGGCGGGCTTGCAAAAACGCCAGGTGTGCTTTTATAGTGTAGGAGGCGCTGCGGGCTGTGTGCTCCGTGAGGCGTAGTTCGTCATTCGTCACTCGCCATTCGTCACTCGCCGCCCCGTTGATGTGCGGAGGCACCGAGTCGCCAACTGGCGGCTGCACCGATGCGCCGACTCGCGGATTCTTGACGCTTGATTCTGGCTTCATTTGCACCCGCTGCGTTGTCAACATTGCCAGCACGGGGAGCAGACTGTCGTAATCAGATTTACCGCTTTTGTTGATCGGAACGGCGGCATGCGGCCGGTCGCCCAGGATACGGTCGATCCAGCGGGAGCATGCGCCGAGCGGGCCGAGTTCGATGAAGATGCGCGCGCCGGCATCGTCGTAGATGGTACGCACGAGGCGTGGGAAATCCAGCGGCGCGCACGTCATCTTGGCCAGGGCGTGCGCGAGGGCATCGCGTTCTAACGTCAGCGGCGCATACTCCGCCGCCGAGTAGAAGTCAATACCGTAGACAGGGCGGGTAGGCAAAGTAAACAAATCCACAAACGCGGGGTACTCCGACTGTATCGCCGGGGCATGGATGGCAGCGTCAAAGGACATCTGCAGAGCATGGCAGTTGAGCGCCGCAATCACATGGGCACAGGCGTCAGGGTGGCCGGCAATCACGGCTTCTCTTTCTTCGTTGACGATGGTGAGATACGCGCGTGGCTCAGCTTCCAGGGCCAGTTTGACCTGCTCCAACGGCGCTTTGACGATGTAACTGCACCATAGTTTCTCATCGGTGTTGGCCTCCAGCCCCCAGTATTCGCGCACGGCATCCTGCGGACCGAAGAGCCGCGTTTTGAAGAGCGGTGTCGTGTTCCAGGCATCACTGCCGGCGTCGCCGTCGGGCCAGACGCCAAGCGCCCACAACATACTCACTTCGCCCAGGCTGTAGCCGAGCGCAGCCGTCGGCTCCACGCCGAACACATCGCGCAGTGCCGAGGTGTAGAGGATGGCGAAGCTCGCTCCGGACTCGAGCACCGCGGTTGGATTGGCGTGCAGGCGGGCTTCGTCAGCCCGCGCGTCCGCCGCCGTAGGCGGGGTCAGGTGACGGGGATAGAGCAGTTTCTCACCGGTGGCACGACTGGCATAGTGCGTGACCGCGGCGAAACGCGCGTGGAGATGGGGGAAAAGCTGAAACAAGTCGCGCCCCATCCCCACGTAGGAGCTGAACGCACCGGGGTAGACGAAAGCAACTTTGCCTGTCGGCCCCTGTGGATGGGCGGTGAAGCTACTGCCAAGCGGCGACGTCCAGTCTTTCCCCTCGGCGAAGGCTTTCTCCACCCCTTTGACGGCAAAATCTAACTCGCGCCATAACTCGTCCCGGTCGTGCGCGAGCAATGCCAGGGCATAGCGGGCATCAGGTCGTGTCTGATATACGGCCTGCACGTCATCCGCCAACGATTCCAACGCCATGCCCTGTGTCGCCTGCTGTCGTAGATCCGCCATCAGCGCCAATATCCCATCCCGCTCATCCGCCGCCAGCGGGAACATAAAAAACGGGCGGGCGGCCATGTGCGCGTGAAGCACGGGAACGGCAGAGACAGCAGGAGATGCGGAAAGCACCATGCCGCCATGCGCCATTTGCCCGGTGCAATTCGCCATGCGCTCGCCTTCCGTCAACCATGGCTGGGGCGCAGGCGCGACGTAAAACGGCGCGTTGTTCTGGGGCGCGCGCGGGCCGCGCCAATCGGGCGTCGCGGGGATGACGCGGTGATAGAGACACAGCGCCGTCCGCGCCAGGGCTGCCAGCGCGGGCGCGTCATTGCCCAGATTGGTGGACACGCTACCGAGGGCGCACGTCGGCTCCGGCGCCGGGGCCGACGCCGGGAGCACGCCATCGGCCAACGCCGGCCATTCCCAATAGCCGGGGAGGGAGGCCGTCATTCCTGGTCGCTCGTCATCGTGGATAAAGGCGTACACCCGGCGATCGGCGGCTATGTCGGGGCGAGACAGCACAAGGGCAACACCGCCCATCGCGCCAGTCTCGCCGACGAGAGCCACATCCACCGCGCCGGTAGAGAGAAGTCGCAGAGCCTCCGCCAGCGCCGTCGGCCCGTCCGCCAGCGCCGGGGCCGGCCCGGTGAAGCGCCACAAGGCCACAATTTCTGCTGCCGCGGCTGCTTCTCCGGCCCACAGAACTGCCAGGGGGGCGTCCTGTGTCGCATGCGCATCGAACAGCGCATTGTTCGCCACGCGCAACGCCAGTTCCACGCCACGTAGCGCCTCTGGCATGGGAACGCATCGTTGCCCATGCGCCACCGCGCGGGCAAATTCCCGCGCATCACGGCACGTGCCGAAGTAAGTATCCAGCCCAATAATCGCCATAGATGTCATAGGTCATTCTTTCATGGAATGGGAAATCAGGATTCTCTGGGACTTTGCGCGGTGATGAAAAAAACGGCTTTAGTTTTTGCCACAGATGACACGGATTGCACTGATTTTTTATACTTTGCATGTCAATCCGTGGCTGGAGTTAGAAATGAGCGCAAGTTCCCTTACTTTTTACTCCTACTCCTGACTCCCTAATTGATTTTGCTCGAACAGTCCCAGCAACCGCGCACTGAGGGTAATTTCGACGCTGCTGACGCGGCTGTACAGGACGCTGTCGGCGTCGTGGACGGCGACAGCGGCGACGAGGCTGTAGTTGGTGACGGACTGCACGGTCAGGGTAGCATAGGTCGTTTCGCCAAAGTGTACCGGCCGGAATTGCTCGCCTTTCTGGATAAGCAGTGGCAAACCCACGACGCCGCGCATTTGTTTGGCCCAGATCAGCAGACTTTGGAGTTGCACATCGGTGAGGTAAGGGTTGAACGTCTGCACCGGGAATTGTCCCTGCACTTCCGGGAGGATTTCCGGCAGGCAACAGCGCACTGTCAGCCCTTGTTCTGAAATCGCCAGCACCCCTTCGACCCCACGGAAACTGGGGCCGTGGAAAAGCGTGCGTGCACGGTAAAGCGTTTCACCGGCTATAACGTAGGGCGTATGGCGCAATTCGCCATGCGCCATGCGTAATTCGCTATCGGTCATTGGCGATTCACTGATTCTGGATTCTGGATTCTGGATGAGCGTGATCTGCGCTTTGTAATGGTAGCGCGGCTTACCGTTGGCTGCGCTCGAAATCAGGGCATCGAAGTGAAGTTCTGCGTCGGATTTGGCCGTTTCGCGCAAGTCGAGGACGTAATCGGCAGACAGGGTCTCATCGAAGACGATGCCCTTGAGGACGCGGTAGTCGTCTACACCGGCGTAGGTGTAACCGGGGTAGAGGCTCTCGCAGGCGTTGATCATCCAGCCGACGGCGCAGGCTGTGGGGAGCACCGCCTTTCCGCCGATGACATGGTCACGCAGGAAGGGATTGGCGGCGAGCGTCAACGCGCGATGGATACGGTAACTGCGCAAATCAGGCGACGGCTCACGGGTCGGGGGCAACAGCGCGCCGCCGACGACAATCTGCGCCGCGCGCGGTTCTTGTGCCAACTCGTCGGCCAGCACGTCAGTTCCCACGTCGACCGGGATCATGGTGATATGGCGCTCAGTGAACAACCGCTTCAGTTCCGCCGTGACCATGCCTCCATCCCACGGCCCCCAATCCACAGCGACGACGTGGCAGGCGGGGTACTCGCGCTGCAGGCGATGCGCCAGTTTGTTGAGCGCCTCATTGGCCAGGGCATAATCGGCTTGCCCGGCATTGCCGTAGAACCCCGCCACCGATGAGAACAACACCAGATGGCGCAATTGTTCCGGCGGGAGGCAATCAAGTATAGCTTGTAGGCCGCGCACTTTTGTTCCATACACGCGGTCAAAATCTTTCTCCGTTTTCTGCTCGATGCGCTTGTCGGCCAGAACGCCGGCCCCGTGGAGGATGCCCGTCACGCGCTCGCGCAGGGGAGCGAGCGCGGCACGCAAGGCGTCGGCGTCGTTCACATCGGCGCTGAGGTAGAGCGCCGTGCCGCCCGCCGCTTCGATGGCGCACAGGGTGCCGGTGATCTCACGCTGCGCCAACACGCGCTCCACGGCACGTTGCACGTCCGCCGGTTTGGGGCGCGCTCCGTCGTTCCGCAAGGCTTCGATGGCGCGCTGCTTGAGCGCGGCCTCGTCGGCGCAGCCGGCGGCCCACGCCGGTTCCGCCGCCTCCAATGTCGAACGCCCCATCAGGATATATGTTCCGCCGTACCGCTCCGCCAGCCGGATCGCGCAATGGGCTGTAATCCCCCGTCCCCCGCCGGTCACAAGAAAAACACTGTTTTCATCAGGATAAATTGTATCCATAAGCAATGAAAATGGCATGCGATTAAAGTCGCTACTCCGAAAGTCGCCACGCCTCAAGCGTCACCCGCCCGGTTTCACTCCAGCCGACTTCGACGAGCCGCCGGTCGGGATCGTAGAGTTCGGCGCAGAGACAAGCGACGGCGCGGTCAACAGACAGGGCGGGGGCAAGGTCTACGGCGCGGCAATGGACGTTCGGCCATTCCAAAGATAGCGTCTTGGTCAGGCCGAAGAAACCGCCGGCCACCGGGCTGCCACCGCCGCGCAGACCCAAGGCGCCGTCGAGACGGGTGACGGTCATCCACGCGGCCCAGCTCTGCTGCGCGGCCCCGGTCAACGCAGGTTGGAGTCGGCCGGCCAGTAGAAAAACACGCTTGAGCCGGGCTTCATCGTCTGCCGAGAACAGTGCCCCATCGCCAGGGGGGTTGAGGTGAATGAAGGCCGCGACCGGTCCTTGCGTTGCGAGGATCGACGTCAGCTCTGCCGGATCTGACGCCGGCGACCACAGCACCACACGCCAGCCGTGTGCGGTCAGCGCCTCCGCCAGCGCGGGGGACAACGGTGTCCCGTCGTCGCCGATCAGGCAAATATGGCCTTCCGGCGGCGTAACTTCCATGGAATCAGGAGCGGGCAACCCACGCAAGCGCACCTCGCGGCGCGCTATGTCGTGCATTGCCCGCGTTACCCTTTTTTTAGGGATTGAGGGTTAGAGACCAGGGCTTGAGAGTCGACGAATTCGCCGCTGCGCCGCTCTGTTGATTCTTGCTTCGAGCTTCCCGTTTCCTGCATCCTGTCCACGATTTGCCGGAGAGTGCGCAGTTCGGCCAGGACATCGGGCGAAACTTCGGGCAGCTCGGGATGGGCGTCTTGCAGTGCACCGAGGATTTCGACGCGCTTGATGGAATCAATGCCCAGGTCAGCTTCCATATCCATGTCAAGTTCGAGCATATCGGCGGGATAACCGGTTTTCTCACTGACGATGGCGAGGAGAGAAGGGACGAGGGAGGGAAGGGGAGAGGGGGGGACGGAGAGAGAGTGTGAGGGAGTGGCAAGGTGATGGGGTGAGGAGGGGACGGAGAGATTTTCGCTGATCCGCTGATCCGCCGATTCTCGATGCTGGATGCTGGATACCGAGGGCGCGATGCTGGGTACCGGATGCTCAAGGTTCAAGGTCGGATGCTCAATGCCTGTATCCTGCGGATGATGCCCGTTGCCGTTGCCATTACCATTTCCACGTTTAACCGTCTCGCCGCCGTGAATTGGCCGACTTTCGACTTTCGACTTTGGACTTTCGACTAAAACCGGCTGACATTCGCCCATTCGCTCATTCGCTGATTCGCCGATTCGCTCTCCTGCCAGCAGTTGAATCGTTGCCCGGGCGTAGTCGGATTGTTGGGCCAGAAATTGCTTGTGGACGTTGAGCGTCTGCTCCTGTAGATCGTGGAAACGGGCCATGCTACGCGCCAGCGTTTCCAGCACCGCCGTCATCTCTGTTAACTGCGACGCAGCGGCAGCCTGCGCGAAAATCGTCCCCTGCTGCTGCATCAACTCCGAGAAAATGCGCCCATAGTCGGACTGATTGTGCAGATATTGTTCGTGGATGCGCATCGCCAGGGTTTGGTGTTCGTAGGATTGCGCCAGGACATGGTCGAGCGTCGAGAGTTGCGCGATGGGGGTTGTGGATTGTGGGTGGTGGGTTGGGGGCTGATCCGCTGCTTCGCCGATTTGCCGATTCTCGATTCTTGATTCTTGATCCTTGCTTCCTGTTTCCTGTAGCGCTTGCTCGAACGCCTCACGCGTTTTGTAACTCACATAATTGCTACCGTTTAATGAAATATGCAGTGCCATAATCCCTCCTCAGAAATTGCAAGTTATAAATTCAAGACATCTATTCAGGCTAGTAAACCTGCTGAATAGTTACAATTAAAGATTGCAATGATGCCTTGCGTTTTATATTTGATATGGGTCCACATCCCCTAACGCCAAACCTGCTATCTGCAATTGCACCACCGCCTCGCGCAGTTGACGGTCACTGCACTTTTGACGGCTGGGGTTGAGCGCGACGGCGATATGAGGCCGGTCGCCCAGGATGTCGTCCACCAGGCCGGTGACGACGCGGCGCGGGCCGATTTCGACGAAGAGGCGCCCACCGGCGGCGTAAAGATTCTCGATCTGCGTGGTGAAGAGGACCGGGTGCAAGATATGTTGCGCAAGCACCTCCTTGGCGGCCTGGGTATCGGCGGGATAGGGCTGACCGGTCGTGTTGGAGTAGACCGGGAAACGCGCCGGATGGAACGTCGCCGCTGCAACAGCCTGGGCGAAGGGCGCCGCAGCGTGGGCCATCAGCGGGGTGTGGAACGCCGCCGCTACCGACAGCGGCGTCACCGTGAACCCCTGCGCCCGCAAATCCGCCTGTGCCGCCTTGAGCGCCGCCGTTGGGCCGGCCAGCACACTTTGCGTAGGCGCATTGAAATTAGCGATGATCACCTCGGAATGCGGCGCGAGCGCGGCCTGGATGTCGGACAGCGCCCCCTTGACGGCTACCATGCCGCCGGCGTCGCCGGTGCCGCCATTGCCGTTGCCCTTGTCCGGCGGCGTCATCGCCTGGCCGCGCGCTTTGACCAGGGCGAAGAAGTCCGCGTCATCCAGCACACCGCCCGCCCACAGCGCGGACAGTTCGCCGAAGCTGTGCCCGGCGGCGAAGTCCGGCGCGAACCCGGCCTGTCGCAAGAGATTGAATAGCCCGGCGCTGAAAACGCCGATCGCGGCCTGGGCGTAGGCCGTGCGCCCCAACGCGGCTTCCTGCGCCTTCTCCTGCGCCGCGTCGAAGACGGGAATGGGGAAGACCACGGCGGACAACGGCGTCATGCCGGCTTGCGCGAACAGTGCATCCATCTGCCCGTAAGCCGCGCGCAGGGGGGGAAAGTTGAGCGCGATTTCGCGTCCCATGTTGAGGTATTGAGATCCCTGGCCGGGAAACAGCGCGACAACTTTGCCGTCGGCGGGGATCGCCTGCCGCCGATACGTGACACCCTTCGGATGCTCCCAGGCGTCGGCGTCGGGCTGGCGCTCCAGCGTGGCGATGGCCGCACGCAGCATGTCGGCGACCTCGGCGGGCGAGTCGGCCACGAAGCCGAGGCGGGCTGCATCTGCCGGAATCTGCGGAGCGCGACTGTGCGCCGTGAGGTCAGCGTAAGTCACGTCGGCGGCGTCGGTGAGGGCGGTCAGGGCGGATTCACAGGTGCTGCGCAATTTTGCGGGCGTGTCCGCATAAAGCAGTACAGGCTGCGCGACGTGATGCAGGCGATACGCGCCGCTATGGTCGGCGGTGTATTCTTCCAAGACGACGTGAAAATTCGTCCCTCCGAAACCGAACGCGCTCACGCCCGCGCGGCGCGGCGTTCCGTTGGCGCGAATCCACGGGCGGCTCTCGGTGTTAAGATAGAAGGGCGACTCTTCCAGACCAAGCTGGGGATTGGGGTGTGTAATGTTCAGAGTAGGAGGAAGCACTTTGTGGTGCAGTGCCAGTGCAGCTTTGATCAACCCGGCGGCACCGGCGGCGGCTTTGGTGTGGCCGATCTGCGATTTCACGCTGCCCAACGCAATGTGGGGCGAACGGTCCGTTGGCTCGTTGGTTGGCGCGACGAAGACAGAACGCAGCCCCTCAAATTCCGCCGGATCGCCGGCGCGGGTGCCGGTACCATGCGCTTCGATAAGGCCGACGTCGGTGGGCGCGAAGCCCGCGTCCGCATAGGCGCGGCGCAACGCCAAAGCCTGCCCCTCCGGACGTGGGGCGTAGATGCACTTGAACCGGCCATCGCTGGACGTGCCGATACCTTTGATGACGGCGTAGACCCGGTCACCGTCGCGCTCCGCGTCCGCCAGCCGCTTGAGCAGCAGCATCCCCACCCCTTCGCCGACCAGCATCCCGTCGGCGTCGGCGTCGAAGGGACGTGTCTGGCCCTGGCGCGAGAGGGCGGGCGTCTTGCTAAAGCAGAGGTACATAAACGGCGAATTGTCGGTGTCCACGCCACCGGTGATCATCATGTCGGCGCGGCCCTCGATCAACTCGCTGATCGCCATCTTGACTGCACCGAGGCTGCTGGCGCAGGCTGCATCCACCGTGCAATTCGTCCCCCCCAGGTCGAAGCGGTTCGCCACGCGCCCGGCGATGACGTTGCCGAGCAAGCCGGGGAACGAGTCTTCGTTCCAGGGGACGTAGGCCAGCTTGATTTTCTCGATGATGCGCTCCACCTCGTCCTCCGGGATGCCGCTACTCAGGAGGACTTTGCGCCACACGGGATATTGCAGGCGGCTGGCCAGCGACGTAATGAGCTTCTGACCGCCGGCCACGCCCAGAATCACGCCGACGCGCGAGCGGTCGAAGGCGCGCCCGTTGCCGTAGCCGGCGTCGGCTATGAGATCACGGGCGACCACCAGCGCCAGCAATTGCGACACATCGGTCACTTCGAGAATGTTGGGCGGCAGCCCGAATTCCAGCGGATCAAAGATGATGTCCGGGATGAAGCCACCGCGCTTGGCGTAAGTCTTGTCGGGCGCGCTGGGATCGGGATCGTAATAATCCTCTATGTTCCACCGTGACGGCGGCACATCCGTGATGCAGTCGATTTTGTGCAGGATGTTGTCCCAGTATTCCTGGACATTGTGCGCCTGCGGGAAAATTCCCGCCACGCCGATGATGGCGATGGGGGTAGGGTGTAAAGGTATGGGTTCCATGGGTTATTTCGTAATGCACTACCTCCTCTATACTTATATTTTTAACACCATGTTTCTGGAAAAGTTACGCGGAGTCACGGCATTGAGGATATAATTAATGATGACCCTCTCATCCCCTAATCCTCTTCTCCCCCGCCGGCGGAGGAGAAGAGGACGAAAAAAATGGGGATGTGGCGGGCGGCTTCGCCGCCCGCCACATCCCCAACAAAAATCCCCCTTCCTTTCAAACGCAAAAATGGCGAACGTGACAGGTGCCAGGCAGTTTGTTTATAATCACTCACTCACTTGCACTAATATCTTCCCTTTTTCCACCTGCGCGCCGACAATCGCGGCTACGCGCTCTACCTTCCCGGCAAACGGCGCTTTCAACTGCATCTGCATCTTCATCGATTCCAGTATGACCAACACCTGATCCTTTTCCACATGCTCTCCGGCTTTGACCAGGACGTTAACCACCAGTCCCGGCATCGGCGCGACCACGTCGCCGGCTGGCGTCGATGCTCGGTGACGGGTATGACGACCGGCCATATCCACATGGGCGAGAACGCGCCGTCCTTCTGCCAGCACCTCAACCGTCCCCTGCGCCTGCAGATGGAGATAGAACTCCCGGACACAGTTCCCTTGCCGGAAGACGTGTAACCCGTTGCCATTCAACGAAACCAAATCCGCCTTGACCGGCTCCCCGTTCACCAGCACGCGCGTATCCGTGATTTGTACATTGTATTCCTGTTCGCCGATAGAGACGCAATAGATAGACATGGTTCCTTCCTTAGTCAGCAGTCTTCAGTCCTATAGTCCGTACTTCGCCGATTCATTTACTCGCTGATCTGCTGATTCGCCCATTCGCTGATTCTTAATTCGCTCACATCTGTTCGCGCCAAGCGGCGATGCGCCAGGCGTTAGCGACGGTTGTGGGCGCGCAGGGTGCAGCTTTTTTGCGATGCGCCAGCAATGCGGCAGCGAGCGCCACGTTGCGTTCCAGGGCGGCCTTGTCCACCGTTTCCGGCGGGCTGAACCGGTCGAGGTAAGTGGTATCGAAGTTCCCAGCCTGGAAGGGGCGGCTTTCCACAATTTGCAGCAGAAATTCCAGATCGGTGGCGAGGCCGCCGATCTGAAGCTCCTGCAAAGCGCGGCGCAGTCGCAGGATGGCGACGGCGCGATTTTCCCCCCAGGCAATGACCTTCGCCAGCAGCGAGTCATAATCCGCCGTGATCGTCATCCCCGGATAGAGCGCGCTGTCCACACGGATGCCCGGCCCGCCCGGTTCCTTGAGATGCGTGATGCCGCCGGTCGTCGGTAGGAAGCCCGCCGCCGGGTCTTCGGCCAGCACGCGCGCCTCGATGGCCGCGCCGCGCAGTTCCACCACGTCCTGGGAGTAGCGCAGCGGCCTCCCGGCGGCCAGTCGCAACTGTTCCTTGACCAGATCCAGCCCGGTCACCATTTCCGTGACCGGATGCTCCACCTGGATACGGGGGTTGATTTCGATGAAGTGGAAGGCGCCCAGGTCGTCCAACAAAAATTCCACCGTGCCCAGGCTGCGATAGTTGAGGGCACGCCCCACCCGCGCCGCGGCATCGTAGAGGAAAGCGCGCTGGGCGTCGCGCAGGCCGTGGGCGGGCGCTTCTTCGATAAGTTTCTGCCGCCGCCGTTGGATGGAACATTCACGTTCGCCCAGACAGAGGACGCGCCCCGCGCCGTCACCGAGAATTTGCACTTCGATGTGGCGCGCGCACTGCACCAGCGGCTCCAGGTAGACTGTGTCGTCGCCGAAGGCCGCCTGCGCCTCCTTACGCGCCGCCGTTACCATTGCCACCAGCTCGTCGGGATTGCGCGCCAGGCGGATACCGCGTCCGCCGCCCCCCGCCGTCGCCTTGACCAGCACAGGGTACTGCACCTGCGCGGCCATATCTGCGGCGATGGCGGCGTCAAGCGGCGCATCCGGGCCGGGAAGCACCGGCAAGCCGGCGTCACGCGCGGCGCGGCGCGCCGCCAGTTTGTTGCCGGCGATGGCGATGGTCTCCGGGCGCGGGCCGATGAAAATCAGCCCGGCGTCCTCGACGGCGCGGGCAAAGTCGGCGTTCTCCGCGAGGAAGCCGTAGCCGGGGTGAATCGCATTCGCGCCGCTATGTTCCGCTGCCGCAATCACCGCCTGGATGCTGAGGTAGCTTTGCGCCGCCGGCGTCGGCCCCAGATAGATGGCCTCGTCGGCATAGCGCGTGTGCAGCGCCTCACGGTCCGCCGCGGAGTAAACGGCCACACTGGGCACGCCCAAATCGCGGCACGCACGCAAAAGGCGGACGGCGATTTCTCCTCGATTCGCAACCAATACTTTCATTAAAACTCCAGTTCGAAGTCTGGTGTAGGCTGGTAGTCCCTTAGTCGGGTAGTCAGAGAACGTCTGACTATTCGACTAGCCGACTACAAAGGAATGTTGCCATGCTTTCGTTTCGGCGTCGGCTGGCGTTTATCACGCAGGAAGTCCAGAGCGGCGACCAGGCGGATGCGGCTTTCGGCAGGCTCGATCACGTCGTCCAGGTAGCCGCGCGAGGCGGCGACAAAGGGGGTCGCCAGTTCGGCGCGATAACGGCGGATCAGGTCGGCGCGGGCAGCGTCCGGGTCGGCAGCGGCGGCAAGGTCTTTGCGGAAGACGACGTTGACCGCGCTTTCCGGTCCCATCACGGCGATTTCGGCGGTGGGCCAGGCCAGGTTGACGTCGCCCGCAAGATGTTTGGAGCCCATCACGATGTAGGCCCCGCCGTAGGCTTTACGCAGGATGAGCGTCACTTTGGGCACGGCGGCCTCGGCGTAGGCGAAAATGAGCTTGGCGCCGTGGCGGATGATGCCGTTGTACTCCTGATCCGTGCCCGGCAAGAAGCCGGGCGTGTCTACCAGCGTTACCAGGGGGATGTGGAAGGCGTCGCAGAAGCGGATGAAGCGCGCACCCTTGTCGCCGGCATCGATGTCGAGTACGCCCGCGAGCATCGCCGGCTGGTTGGCGACGATGCCCACGGGGTAACCGTCCATGCGGGCAAAACCGACGACGAGATTCTGGGCAAAGGCAGACTGCACTTCGAGAAATTCGCCATCGTCGACGAGCGCTTCGATGATCGCATGCACATCGTAGGGTTGCTGCGGGTCGGCAGGGACGATCTGGGCAAGTTCGGGAGTGGGACGGCATGGATCGTCGGCGGCGGGGCGGTGAGGTGGCGGCGCCAGGTTATTCGAGGGCAAAAAGGTCAACAGCCAGCGCAGTTGGGTGAAGACGGCATCTTCATCGGGGGCGGTGAAGTGCGCCACACCGCTGCGCACGGCGTGGATGCCGGCGCCGCCGAGTGTCTCGAAGTCCACCTCTTCGCGGGTCACGGTGCGGATCACATCCGGGCCGGTGATGAACATATACGCCGTCCCCTCGACCATGAACACGAAGTCGGTGATGGCGGGCGAGTAGACTGCGCCGCCCGCGCATGGGCCGAGGATCACCGAAATCTGCGGGATCACGCCGGACGCCTGGACATTGCGATAGAAGATCTCGCCGTAGGCCGCCAGCGCGTCCACGCCCTCCTGGATGCGTGCACCGCCGGAGTCGTTGAGGCCGATGAGCGGTACGCCGTTTTGCAGTGCTATGTCCATCACATAAGCAATCTTCCGCCCGTGCGCCTCGCCTACCGAGCCGCCGAGTACGGTGAAATCCTGCGCGAAGACGCACACCGGGCGGCCTTCGATTTTGCCGGTCCCCGTCACTACTCCATCTCCCGCCGGATGGTCATTCTCCATTCCCAAGCCGGTCGCACGGTGGGTGACGAACATGCCGATTTCGTTAAATGTATCGGGATCGAGCAGGGCAGTGATCCGCTCGCGGGCGGTGCGTTTACCTTTGGCGTGCTGCGCCGCGATACGGCTCTCGCCGCCGCCCAAGCATGCCTCAGCGCGCCGGCTAGGTAAGGTCTGAGTTGTATCCATGATGTTTCCTGTAGCAACTGTCATTTCTCACACAGTTAAAACACTGCGAGGGGAGAAAAGTTACGTTGACTTTTCGTATCTATTCAGGCTCGTAAACCTGGCAAAGCAACTTATTCCCTATATCAGGTCTTGCACGGATTTTGGCATGCGCTGAAGAGTTACGACTTTTCAATCGCAACTTTGGTTGTATGATGGTGTTATTACTTTTATGGAGGGGAAATGAACAACAGGGGGGGTCATGCGCCGTTGGGTGCAGCGGATGACGTCATCCAGCCGCCCAGAGGCAGGGTTGAGGGTGATGACGTTGTTCTTTCAGTTTATGAACCATTGACATCGACAACAGCACCACCTGAGCGGGAACACACGCCGGTGGCGACGGAGGAAGATAAAGCGGCAGCGCGAGAACGCGCCCTGGTCGAGGAGGCGAAGCACAACGCGGAAGCGTTTGGGAAACTTTACCAGCAATATGTCAGACGTATCTACAATTATTTTTATCGTCACACCGGCAATCAGACCGAAGCTGAAGACCTGACTTCACACACTTTTTATTGCGCATTACGTAGCATTCGTCAGTATAAAGATAAAGGTGGGTCGTTTCAGGCCTGGTTATTTCGCATCGCTCACAATCTGGCGGTGAACTGGTATCGCGATCAAAGCCGGCACCGGGTTATTTCGCTGGAAGGGGACGCCCATCATACCGGACAGGCGGTCCAGCGCGATGAGCCATACGAAAAAATCGTCCGGACAGAACTGGAGGAGCTGGTGATGCAGCTCATCGACCAGTTGCCGGAAATCCGTAAAACACTTTTGATCTTGAAATTTGTCGAAAAGATGCCTAACGAAGAAATCGCCACAGTTTTAGGCAAGACAGAAGGGGCAATCAAGTCCCTCTATCATCGCACCCTATTAGATTTGCGAGAGACATTGCAGCAAGGAGAATACGCCGATGTTTTTTTTTAGGAGAAGATATATTCAGTTGGGACAGGGTATCCTTCCTCAAGAACAGATACAGTTGGAACAGTTGATCCAGGCCGCGTTGTTGCCGGCACTGCCGACTGACCGCTTTGTCGATGCATTGGAACATGAACTGATCCAGGAAGCCCAGCAACAGGAGCGGCGTGCGCAAAATACAGGGCGAGGGTGGCGTATCGTCGGTTTCGTCGGCGGAGGATTATTGTCTGTCGCCGGGGCAATCCTGATGTGGATGTTGTGGCAGCGTCATCGGACGCCACAAGAGGGTGGCGAGGCAGCGGCAACTTCCAAACGTCCCTCCCGCTTTAGAATGCCGAAAATTGCCAAAGTAACCCCCGCGGTTTGACCTCTAAAGCTCATGGCTCCCGCACCTGCCGCAAGGCCAGCGCGACCGCCGCAGCCCAGGGGAGTGACTTGAACTTTCCCTCATCCAGTGCGGCCTCTACCTCCGGGCGCGAGAGCAAGAGCAATTCCTGTTCCTCTAGATCATCGGCATTGATCTCCGCCACCCGGCGCGCCCCCCTCGCCAGGAAGGGATAGGCTACACCCGCGCCGCGATTGCCGTCCACGGGATAGCAGCCCAGCGTCAGCCATTCTGTTGCTTCGTAGCCGGTCTCTTCCCGCAATTCACGTTTGGCTGCTGCGAGTGGATCTTCGCCGGGTTCCAGATAGCCCCCGACTACCGCCAGAGATGTTCCCTCCACGCTGTACTTCGTCTGCCGCAGGCATAAAAACAGGCCTTCCGCGGTGACTGCCGTGACGTTGATGTAATCCGGCGTGATGATCCAGGGCCAATCGTCGATGATGCGCCCATTGGGCAACGCCACGGTGTGTTCCTCGACAATGAGAAACTTGCTATGGTTCAAAATCGTGCGTCGGGCCAACGTTTTCCAGGGTTGCATAACGTGACTCCCCTCTATGTATTCCGTAGCTATTCAGGCCAGTCAACCTGCCCTATAGCAGGTTTGGCGCGCATGTGGGTATACCAGGTGCTTGTGGACGACGAGATAGGCGTGTTTCTATCAGCCCATACCCCCTGCGGCTGAATAGTTACTTCTGCTCAACACCATCTTGACTATACACGGCCTGGGTAACAAGTCAATCCTCGTTTCAACATGGACTCTTCCTTAAACTCTTCTTAAAGGAACCTGCGGTTATTCTTAAAGATTTTCGCAGGCAGATCGGATATGATAAGAGCGTAGCCTGATCCAGAAGCGAAGGCAAAATACCTTAAGGTGCTCTTTGGGGCATTTTCCTCACGCGCGGGGATCAGTGAGTCGCCAGCCTCAGGTTTCTGCGTTTGTACTTGTCCAGGTAGGATAAGGCGCTGACTCCCGAGGCTGGCTCTGAATCTAAAAGATGAGTAAATGTTTCGAGGATTATCATGAACCGGCGGTGGAATGAAAACTTTTCACCACGAAGGGCACGCAGGACACAACGAACGAATTTGTGTTTTTCTCTGTGAACTCGGGGTGCTCTGGGGCTATTTTCAGAGGAGGTGACGATGAAAACAAAAAAGACTTTCATCAGTGTTGGAATTTTGCTGGCGCTGTCTTTGCTGGTACTGCCCGGCTGCGGCGTCATAGGCCAGTGGACAGTCCAGTCCATGTTACCCGCCGCAGCACAGTCAGAACAGGCTGACGCCGCGACGGCTCCTTTAACGGCTCCCGAAACCGGCATTTTGACCCAGGGAACGGTTTTGGCTGATTTGGAGACCACACTGAACGGCATCTATGAGAATGTCAACCCTTCGGTGGTGAGCATCCGCGTCACGCAGAAGGTCTCGCTGCTGCCGCCAATGCCGTTCTATGGTTCGACGCCGCAGACCGATGAACAGTACCAGCAAGGCGCAGGGTCGGGCTTTGTCTGGGACAAGCAGGGACACATCGTCACGAACAACCATGTGGTTGAGGATGCGGACGAGATCAGTGTGCAGTTCGCCGATGGCAGTATTGCTCAGGCAGAACTCGTCGGCACAGATGCTGACAGCGACCTGGCCGTCATCCAAGTCGATGTTTCTGCCGAACGGCTCCACCCGGTGACCTTTGCCGATTCCACGCAAGTGTACGTCGGGCAGCTCGCCGTAGCCATTGGCAACCCCTTCGGCCTGGAGAACACCATGACGGTGGGCTTTGTCAGTGCAGTGGGGCGGTCGATGCCCGTAGACCTGGAAAGTACGAGCGGAACGAGCTATACCATCCCCGACATCATCCAGACCGATGCGCCGATCAACCCGGGGAATTCCGGCGGTGTGCTGCTCAACGAAAATGGCGCCGTCATCGGCGTTACATCCGCCATCATCTCTCCGGTGCAAGCCTCGGTAGGCATCGGATTTGCCATCCCCTCCGCCATCGTGGAGAAGGTTGTCCCAGCGCTCATCGCTGAAGGGAGCTACACGCATGCCTGGCTCGGCATCAGCGGTATGACCCTCACGCCCGATATAGCGCAGGCGATGGACCTGGACGAGAATCAACGCGGTGCGCTGGTGATCACCGTGCAGGAGGACAGCCCTGCAGGTAAGGCCGGTCTACGCGGCAGCGACGGTCAGATTACCGTGGATGGTCAAGACTTACCGACGGGCGGGGACATCATCATCGCCATCGAGGGCAACACCGTCAACACTTTTGACGATCTGGTCGCCAACCTGGCACGCCTGTCAGCCGGTCAGAAAGTACAGCTCACGGTGATCCGCGAGGGGAAAACGCAGGATATAGCGGTCACGCTGGGGAAGCGACCTCAAACCACCACCAGTGTGTCGGAGACGCCCACCCAAGAGAGCACACCCGAAGCGCCACAAGACGAGCCGCTCACAGCCCGGACCGCCTGGTTGGGTATTATGGCAACAACCCTCGATTCGTCGACGGCTACGGCGATGGACCTGCCCATCGACCAGCAAGGTGTCCTGGTGGGTCAGGTGTTGGCCGGAAGTCCGGCCGACAAGGCCGGTCTGCGAGGGAGCACAGAGACGATCACGATCAATAACCAGACGATGGTCGTGGGCGGCGACATCATCATCGCCTGGAACGAGGAGACTATTACCAGTATGCCGCAACTCCAGGCGCTGGTGCGCCGTGCGCAGCCCGGCGACAAAGTCAAACTCACCATCCTCCGCGATGGTCGGCAGCGAGAACTGACTGTAACCCTCGAAGCCAGGCCGTAGAGGCTATCTGATGACACGCCGTTGTCAGTGTAAGGAGGGAGGAGCCAATGCTCCTCCCTCCGTGCTTATCTGTGCCATATCTATTTTCGGTAGTGGCTAAATAGTAAGTGATGGGCCTGTCGCTCCAACGTGCTCTAGATT
>DAOOGN010000031.1:0-37520 GCA_035415725.1 Anaerolineae bacterium
CAGCACCTGCCGAAGGGGTAACCTATTATGTGCCCTCCCCAAAGTCCCGTTCGCCGCCTGGCAAAGGTGGCTGAATAGTTACCACTAGGGAACTATTTGTGCCACGCAGTACCAGTCTTCTGGTGGATGTCAGCCCACCAATATCCAATAACGGCGCCCCTCTAACACATCTGGATCATCGTCCAGATGCAATAATTGCACCGTCGCACGTCCGGTAGGCGTCAAGCCTTCAATACGCAAGCCATTGTCAATCCAATGAAAATGCTCTGTCCACACTTGCTCGCGGGGGTTAAATAATGGCACACTCTCACCCGTTAGCGGATCCTCCGCCGCAATCAAGAAATCACCTTCACTGAGGTATAGTGCCCATGGTTGGGAAGTGCTCGAGTCGGTCTCCGACCGTGCCCGGCCCCCGCCTGGGCCGGCGGTGGCTCGGTCTGGAGACCGGCCACAGCCATTCAGGTGCCATTCCCAGAGGGTGATTGGCTCTTTTCCAAGAATCTGTCGTACACTACGAGTACTCATCATTCACTGCTCCACGCGATAAATCGTCACATCCTTGCTTTGATACACCGCCGGGAACATGGCGGCGAATTTCGCCAGCCCGGCAGCGGGATAGCGCTCACGTTCCAGCGGGCCGACGTAGATGTAGCTCACGTTGTAGTGATGCAAGATCAAACGGGCTTCGTCCTGATTGAGCGTGGTGAAGAGGGTTTCCAGGTCTTTCTCACGCTGCGCGGGTTCATCGTAGTTGCCGCGCCATTGACGTTCATGCCCGGCCCATCCCAACACGGTCGGCAGGCCGGTGAGGGCCGCGACACGCCCCTCGTAGACGTAGGCGCGGAACTGATCGCCCGGCGCTTCGACGATGACCGGTGCGCCGGCGACATTGGCGTTGAGCCATTGAATCGCGGCGTAGTCAGCCGGTTGGGATGTCGCCAGCCACGCTGCGCCGTCCAGGGTCCACGGTTTACCGTGCTCTTCGGCGCGTGCGGGCACGGCCAGCACCGTGTAGACCAGCCCAACGGCGATCAACAGACAGGAGATGGCCGTCACCGCATAGCGCCAGCCCGACGACTTCACCCGCGCGGGACGGGGTTCGAGCCACAGCGCAAGTTGCCACGCTCCCGCCAGACTCCATAGCACCCATGCCTGGAAGTAGAACTTGAAGATGGTGTTCATCCGCGCCATAAAGACGTCCTGGAGGTAAACGTACTCCGGCGCCAGCGTGAGCAGCAGGCCGATGAGGGCCAGGAGAGCGGGGAAGGAGTAAGGAGTAAGAAGTAAGGAGTAGGAAGTAGGGGGGGACTCAGAACTAGAGACTGAGGACTGAGCACTGACGACTGACGACTGGCGACTAAAGAGTGCCAGCACAACGGCAGCTACCCCCGACGCCAGAGCCAGCCCTACCCAAGGCTGCATCCAGCGCGTTTTTATAGCGGCAATGACCATCTCCGGTGTAATCGAAAGCCCCTGGATCGGCTCGTGATGTAAAACGCTTTGCAGGTATGGATATGCCGCGCCGGCACCCACCAGCAGTCCCAGCAGGGCGATGACCGCCACCAGCCCGACGCCGCCCGCCGGCGCCCACCATCCCTTCACCCCGGCCTTGCGCGCCGCACCGACGATCACACCAAGCAGCGGAACCAGCAACGGCGCGAACATCACTACGAACTGCGGCCACGGCGTAGCGTTGAAGAGGTTGGGGAGCACTCCCCCGGCCTGTGAACGCAGAGCATACCAGAATGGGAAATACAGAAGCACGCTGAGCACGCCCAGGACAAAGCCTTCGGGCACTGTTGTCCACACAACGTCGAAGAACTGCGCCCACGGTCGTCGTGTCTCCTCTGAAGTCGGCGTTGCCCGCGCGTAACGCGCCACGATGATCCCCCCCACCATCAACGCCCAGTAGATGGGAAAGTCCCATGTATTGAGGAAGCCAAGCGCGCCCAACACCAGCGCGTAGCCGATCAAAGGGGTAAAACGTCTCCACAAGGTGACGCCGAACTCCTTCTCACTTATCGTCCGGTACAGATGCAAAGCCAGCGCGACCGCCAGCAGCACAAAGGGCAACGCCAGAACGTGGGGGTGCATGTCACCGAGGATGAAACTGAACGCGGGGAACTCGTCGATGATCTCGACGCGGTCGCCCCAGGGTGCGTAATCGGTCAGCACCCGCGAGCCTTGCCACCACCAGAAGAAGCGCGTGGGCTTCCAGGAAAACGGCGGCTGCGGCGCGGTGTTGAGATTGCGGATGTCCAGCCAGGTCCAGAATCTGACCGGGAGCAGGCCACGCGCGTGCAGCACTTCCAGCAACCCCTCGGCATTGCCCGTCAGCAGTAACAGCAGTGGTGCAAGCAAAGAACGAAACACGGCGCGTCGTTCCAGTAGATCATAGACAATGCCGTAAGCGCCCACCGCCGTCAACGCGAACCAGCCGGCGCATCCCAGGTTGAAGGCGACCGTCGCCGGGAGCGCGGACAGCCGCGTGAGCATCCCCAGCAGGAAGTAGCCCAGGTAATAGTACGAGATGGCATAACCGGAGAGCCAGGGATCGTGCGGTGGAATCTGCGGTGCACGCAAGACCGCGTTGAGGAATGCAATCTCCATCCATTTTTCGCCACCGGCCGTCTCCAACTGCGGCTGCGAGGCACGCACCATCGTCCACAACGCCAGGGTGCCCAGGAACAACGCCTCCGTTACCAGGACAAAAGTGCGCTGCGCCTGCCACCAGGGACGTATCTCCGCCCACTGTCGCCGCATGGCCCACCATCCTACGGCGAAAACCAGGCCCGCAGAAACGAGTATGGCCGATGTCGTGTTTCCCCACAAGTGGAGGATACCGCCCCACCAAAACACCGCGCCGGTCAACAAAAGTCCCAGCGCCTTGGCCACGGCATACCCCCGCGACGGCAGCCGCCGCAGCCACGCCCACGCCAGCGGCAACCCTGCCAGGGCGAAAAATTGCAGTGTCAGATACCACGATAAAAACTGTCCGAGCATAAAAACTCCGGTGAGTGAATCAGCACATCCCTACTTCTTACGTATCTATTCAGGCGAATCAACCCACACCCCCATTTTTGGCTCCCCTCTTCCCCGCTGGCGGGGGAGAAGGGGGGTGGGGAATGAGAGGATCAGCGCCGATGGCCGAAGTGTCAGCCCATGATGTACCCTCTCCAAAGTCCCATGCGCCACCTGACAAGGGTGGCTGAATAGTTACCTTCTTATTCCACCGTAATCAACGGCGCAATGTCTTTGAACCGCGTCTCGCCAATGCCCTCGACCTTCTGTAAATCTTCGAGGCGCTGAAAGGGGCCGTTGGCTTCACGATAAGCGATGATCCGCTGCGCCATCGTCGGACCGATGTGCGGCAATGTTTCCAGTTCGGCGGCAGTGGCCGTGTTGATGTTCACCCGTACAGTGGACGGCGCAACAGTAGCCACCGCCACCGGCTGGGGTGTAGCCGTAGCCACAAGGCGAGGCACAGTGATGTGTTGATTGTCGGCCAGCGGCACAGCCAGATTGATGTTTTCCAGGTCGGCGTCGGCGGTCGTCCCACCGGCGGCGTTCAGTGCATCGGCCAACAGACTGCCCTCCGGCACGGCGACAACACCGGGATGCACCACCGCCCCGCTGATGTAGACATGCCATGCTGGCGGGGTGGCGGTGAACACGGGAGCTGCTTTCACCGCCGACGCCGTAGAGACGCACATCTGCCCCCAATAAGGCGGCGGGGTCAGCAGAACGTTGGCGCGCGACGCCTCCTCGCGCAGCGTGAACCAGACTATCAAGCCGCCCACAACCAGACTCACCAGGGCAACCACGATGACGTAAACGCGATACTGCATTCGAACCTGGTGGCGGACTTCCACCAGGGCAGCATCAAGATCGACGGCCGGGGGAAGACCCACATCCATAAAACAACCTGCCTATCGTTTAACAGCTTCAAGTTTTGCCCTCAAGCGCTGGTGGGATTATCGTCTCCACGGACGAGCCGGCCAAAGGCAGTGTAAACATGAAGGTGGTGCCCTGTTCCGAGGTAGTGGAGACCCAAATCTGTTCACCGTGGGCGTTCAAAACCATTCGGCAGAAGGCCAACCCCAGGCCACTGCCATGCTCTACTTGCTGCCCGGCCACAAATTTGGCGAAGAGATTGCGTCTGATTTCAGGAGGAATACCCGGGCCGGTATCGGATATGGAGACCCGGAGCTTATCGGGCGCTTCAGGTTCGACGGCGGCGGCCACGGACACTTCTCCGCCTGCCGGAGTGAATTTGAGGGCATTGCTGATCAGATTTTGCAGGACACGTTCGATCAAATCCTTGTCGGCTTTGACCGGCGGCATATTCTCCGGCACGCGATTGACAAAACGCAGTTCGTGTTCGTGCGCCAGGGGCCTTTGTATCTCCTCCACAGCGCTCACCAGGTCTGGAAGATAGAAAACGGTGGGATTCAATGGCATCTGTCCGCTTTCCAGGCGGCTGATGTCGAGGATGGCGTTGACCAGCTTGACCATCTGCTCAGTACTGGCCAGGGCAATATCGATAGCGTGCTGCTGTCCCTCCGATAGCGATGCGCCGGCACTGCGCACCAACAGGGTCAGCGCCGCGTGGATGCCCGCCAACGGATTGCGTAGATCATGGACCATCGTGTACGTCAAATCTTCGCGGAACTGCTCCAGAAAACGTGCTTCGGTAACATCCCGCAACATCAAAAGCCGTCCCAACGGTTGTTCAGGTCCACGCACTGCCCAGCTTAACCATTGCAGAGTCCGCAAACCGACTTTCACTTCGCCTTCATAAGATTGATCTGCACCGGCGCTCACCCGGCGCATCTCATCCAGGACAACCTTGACGGCGTGGGGGGCATATTCCCGCAAGTGATGGATGGCATCCTCAAGTGAATGATCGACCCACGCCTCCGGCTCCCCCGGCAATCCCAGAAAGCGCAGCGCCGGTCTGTTGATGACCAACAGACGCAAATCGCTTCCCAGCAAGATTACGCCATCCCGGCTGGACTGGACAACGGTGCGCAGTCGTTCGCGTTCCTCCGTGACCGCCCGGAAAAGCTGCGCGTTTTGCAGTGCATTCACGATTTGCGCTGCCGTTGCCATGAGCAGATCGACATCCGCTTGGGTGAAATCCTGTTGATCAGAACGATTGACCGCCATCAGCACCCCAAAAACCTGGTCGCGCGCCAGCAGCGGCACTACAGCTACCGCTCCCCCGGTCTGATCCAGGTACCACGGTTGTTCTTCCACCGGGATACGCAAAGCCAGCGCCTCTTTGGAGAGAAAGATGGGGCGGCCCTCGCGCATCACTTCACCGACCACGCCTTCCACTGCCTCCGCGAAGCTGAGGGCCGGCACGGGAGGATGCTCCATCCCACCCACGAGCAGGTCGGTGACCTGTTGATTCGCCGGATCACAGCGCAGTAGCCATGTGCGGTCGGCGCGCAACGCGCCGGCAAGGCTGTTCAACAGCGTCGGCAAAATGTCGTCGAGCTTGCGCGAGTCGATCAAAGCGCGACTGACGAAATACAGTGTTTCCGTTTTACGGGTCGTCGACCAGAATCGATCCTCGATAGATTGGCGCGCCGCCACTTCGTGCTGCAAGGTGGTATAGAGCTGCGCGTTCTGCAAGACCAGAGCTAAGGCTTCACCCAACGATTCTGCCAACCAACGCGCTTCGTCACTCACCACGTCCTGTTGATCATTGACGATGTAGAGCAGCCAATGCACCCACTCGTTACGCTTCAGGGGCACAAGGGCAACACTATAGACGTCGCCCTCTTGCGGAAATAACAACGCCTCGCCGGGTACATCAGGAGCGAAATAGGAGGTTTTGTTCTGTAACGCCGTCGTGATGAGCGGATGAGCGGCGGGTACCCGGGCTTCAAGAGGGGGCGCCAGAGGTCCAGCAGAAGCCGTCACCTCTACAACGGTCGCATCATGATCCGGCGACAACAAAGCGATGCTCGACCAGCCGGTTAACTGCGCGATCAGGGCAAGACTTTCCTGTGCCAGGTGCTCTACTCGCTGAAATCTTCGCCAAAACTGCAAGACCTCATGGAGAATTGCCAAACGGTCGTTCACCTGCCCCGACTCCTCTCCTTGTTCAGGGGATATAAAAGATCTCTAATGAGAGTGTAGCACAAAATGCGCTAGAAGTAAAACACCAAACAACATTTACAAAAGAATTAACCTTAGTCGTCATCATCACCGCCGAGGATCACATGGCGCTTGCGCCCGGCGCTTTCCTGCGGGCCGACAAGGCCCATGTGCTCCATCTCTTCCATCAGCCGGGCCGCGCGAGGATAGCTGATACGCAGTTGGCGTTGTAAACCGGAAGTCGATATCCGCCCGTGGCTTCTGGCAAGGGCGACCGCGCGTTCCAGTAAATCGGCGTCCTCTGGCTGACCCTCCAGCCGTAATGAATCGGGGCCTTTCGCCTGCGACAACGCTTTCCAGGGCGGTTGCGCCGGCGTCGCCCCGGCGCTCTTCTGCCAGAAATGAATGATCCCCTCCAGTTCAGTATCGGAGATGTAGCAGCCTTGCACGCGCAACGGCGCGGACGCATCCGGTGGCAAAAACAGCATGTCGCCCCGGCCAAGCAGTGATTCCGCGCCCGGCGTGTCGATGATGACGCGCGAATCGACGTTGCTGGTGGTGGCAAAGCTTACCCGCGCGGGGAAGTTGGCCTTGATCAACCCCGTCACTACATCAGTGCTGGGGCGCTGCGTGGCGACGACCAGATGGATGCCGGTAGCGCGGGCCATCTGGGCGATGCGGGTCAGCGTGCGCTCGGTCTCTTCCGGCGTGGACATCATCAAATCGGCCAGTTCGTCGATGAGGACGACGATGCGCGGCAGTGTCTCGGCGCCTTGACGCGCCGCTTTGCGATTGTAATCGTCCAGGTTGCGGGCGACGGCGGCGGAGAAGAGCTTATAGCGTCGATCCATCTCATGCGCCACCCAACGCAGTGCCCGGATGATGTTTTCGATGTCGGACTCGGCCTGCCCCAGCAGATGCGGCAAGCCGTTGAGATGACTCAATTCGACCATCTTGGGATCGATAGCCACCAGCCGCAGGACCTGCGGCGCATTGTGCATGATCAAACTCGCCGCGAGCGCCTTGACAAATACACTTTTGCCACTGCCCGTCGTCCCGGCGACGAGCAGGTGCGGCATGGCCGCCAAATCCGCCACAATCGCCGAGCCGGCCACATCCATCCCCACAGCAAAGCACAAGGGTTTGCCGCACTTGCGGAAGTTTTCACTTTCCAACACCGAACGCAGCGACACAAGGGCGATCTCCGTATTGGGCACTTCGATGCCGACCACGGCGCGCCCGGGAACCGGCGCTTCGATCCGCAGTGATTTCGCCGCCAGCGCCAGTGCCAGGTCGTCGGACAGCGAGGCGATCTGGCTGACGCGCACCTTGCGCTGTTCCTCACCTTCCGTGCCGCGGCTGATGTACCCCGGCGCGACGCCGAACTGCGTGACCGTCGGGCCGGGCCGGACTTCGGTCACCTGGGCGGGGACGCCGAACTGCGCCAGCGTCTCTTCGATGATGCGGCTCTTGCGGCGGATGTCCTCTGGGTCGCTGCCGGCGCGGCGGGCTTCTTTCAACAGAGTGAGCGGCGGCAGAGCGACCTCGGGCTGCGCCGGCCCCGCCGGCGCAGCGGTGACAGACAGCGATGAGGTCGCCATCTGCGGTTCTATCTGCGGTTTTATCTGCGGTTTTATCTGCGGTTCTAATGGAGGAACGGCCGGCTCAGGCCCAGAAGCAGGCGCAGGCGACACTGGCTTCGGCGTTTCCTGGCGTTTGGGAACAGGGGAGACGGCGATACTGGAAGAGGTTTGCGCCGTGGATTCTGCCGGCGGTGGGGCTGTCTGACGGGCGCGCAGTGCGGCGACGATCTCGGCCAGGCGCTGCGTGAACAGCCGCAGGTCTTCTTTCGTCACGTCAAATGCCAGCGCCAGGCCGATCAGCAGCACCACGACCATCAAGAAAGCGGTGATCGGGACGCCCAGGGCATCGTTCAAGAGCACATAGAACGCCCAACCGACCAATCCACCCCCCCGGCCGGATTCCACCAGGCCCCAACTGCGTTGGGTGATGAGGGTAGCAGTGAGGGTCAGCAGGGCGATGAGCGCCAATTCGAACCCCAGGACGGGACGCCAGCGCCAGACCATCGGTTGGTGAACCAGATGGCGCAGCCACAACAGGCCCACCCCGACGATCAAGGCAGCCATGGGATAAGCACCCCAGCCGAAGGCAAACACGAGGAAACGCACCCATCCCCGGATCAGTACGCCTGAATTGACGCCTTCAACCTTCCCAGTGATGGCAACCAGGGTCAATAGCCCAAACAAAATCAGCGCTACGGCCAGCAATTGCTGTCCAGTAGGGCCTTTGATCCAGCTCCACAGTACCAGGCCGATTTTGGACAGCACGGTCATAGCCGCAGGTTGAGGCGTCGCCGTCTTGCCGCGCGCCGTCGTTTTGCGCCCCTTGCTGCTCGGTTGAGCCATCGAGGTAGCTTTACGCTGTGCCATGCGAGGTTTCCCCATCCACCAATCCTAATGCGATGCGGTGTTCTTCGGGTGCAATTTCCAAAACGCGCACCGGCACCTGCTGCCCCACGCTGAAGTTGCGTTGCAGGGTTGCGACGGGATCGTTGCACGCCAACTCCGAGACGTGAAGTAAGCCTTCCAGACCATCCACCAGTTCCACGAAAACGCCAAAGCGCTCGACGCTGGCGACGGTTCCACGAATCACGTCTCCTACCTGGATGCGGGTATGGACCGACAGCCAGGGGTTCGCGCTCAACCGTTTCAAGCTCAGGCCGACCCGTTGGTGTTCCAGGTCGATGTTGAGGATTTTGACATGCACCTCCTGCCCTGGCGTCAAAAAATCCTGAGGATGGCGCACCCGGCCCCACGAAATCTCGGAGATATGCACCATGCCTTCCAGCGGTCCGATATCGACGAAGGCGCCGAACGGGCGCACGCTGGTGACTTTACCGGTACACGTATAGCCTACACACAACCACGCCGGCCATTCCGGTTGCATCTGTTCGCACTCCGCTACCTGGCGTTCAGAAAGCAGGATCCGGTTGCGCGTCGGTTCTACTTCGATGATGCACAGGCGCCGTGGTTGGCCGATGTAGGCTTCAAAGCACTTCTCGCGCGCCGTCGGATCGGCGGGGAAGGGATAGTTGACCAGGTGCGAAGCCGGGACAAAACATTCCACGTTCTTCCAATGCGCTATAAGCCCTCCGCGGTTGAAGCCGTCGATTACCAGCTCCAGAATTGCATGCGTCCGGTGAAGCTGGTGCGCTTCATCCCAGACGGCCATGGGGACATCCGGCGCTTCGACCCATTCCCAGGCGCCGGTCCCGTGGCTCAGGCTAAGCGGACCCTCCTCCAGGATAGCCGCCCAATAATTTTCACACGGCTGAGTATGCGGCGGGACGTAATGATCCATACTGTGACTCCTTTTGCCGGGCATGATGCCCAACAGACCCCAGAAACGAGTCTCTATGAATGGCTATGCCCATGATTCATCGTATTGGGCAAGGCGCCTTGTCCATTATTGCAGACTTCTTTTTCCATGGAGGCAATAATCTCGGCCAGATTTTCGATGGCGATGCGCTGTTTGCGATACAGGTCCGACTCGCTGACCGCCAGGCGCGTGGCGACTTCGTGGACTTTGTGACCGCGCAAAAACTTCATTTCCAGGATATTGTATAACAGCCATTCCGGTGCTGTCAACTTGCGCTCGCCATCGGGACGGAGATGCTCGACGGCATCCGCGAGGACCACCCGCAGCCCCTTGACCACATTGCCGTCGTAGTTGGCGGCGGCGCGTTTGACGACTTCCAGATCCAGGAGCGGATTCTCGGTCAGACGCGGACCGCCCCAGTAATGTGCCAGGGCATCGTGAACCCACTGGGGCAATTCCGGCGATTCGGTCAACAAGGGGAAGCCGGTGACAGCTTCACCCTCATAACGCAACATACTGCCCCGGCGTTGGATGTCCGTCAGTTCGGAGAACAGCGGCGAAAAAGTACCGAACACAATTTGTTGCCAACGCCGGTCCTCAAGCGCCGCGCCGGCCTGCGCCAGTAGTTCGTCCACCAGCGCTTCCTGAGCGGGCAAAAGCGGCAACGTGACCTCCGGCGACCGCAAACCGACCAATCCAAGCATATCATCCCCTTTTCGATCACGAATGACGAGCACCCAATAACCGTCCCAGAAGATCAATTGATCCTGTTGGGGCGCCTGCATGACTTTTTCGAAGGGGATATTGAGCAGATCCTCCGGTGAAATGTGCAGATTACACCGGACATCCCAATGCAGTGTGTCGTGATCCATCATGGCGAGGAAGCCGCCATTGCTGTGCATGACCTCGCACATCGCTGCCAGGACATTTTCCAGGAATTGCCACAGGTCGGCGGTCGTCAGCAGGCGTTGGCTCAATTCCTGGATGCGCGTCACTTCGGCCTGCCCCTCACGATAAAGCGCCAGGTCGATCAACGGCTTCGCCAACTCGATCCCCAATTGCATCACGATCACACTGGCGGCCAACACCATCAAGGAGAGGGTGTAGGGACGCATTCCTAACGCCGGCTCCAGCGTCAGCCCCAGCCCGAACATCGCCAGTGCCACAATCGCCGTCAACGGACCGCGCAGCAGGAAACGCACCATTCGATGTTTGATCGCCCGGGCGGGGGTCAACGCGCCGATAAAGGCAACGCTGTAGGCCATCAACACCAGCATGCACGCGACGCCTATATTCCCTATGATCAACAAACACCAGAACAGCGTCTCCGTAAGGCGCGCCGGCCAACCGATCAACAACAGGTACGGGAATACCCCCATCGCCGGCGCCACAAAGCCGATCAGCAGATAGGTCATACGGCGGCGCGCGGTGCGCGTATAACAGCGCCGCCGCGCCGCCAGCGTCTCGCTCAATCCCCACAGGGCGACGCCGGCAAAGACCACGGCAAACGGATAGAAAAGCGGACCGGGCTGCAAATGCAGTGCCCCGGTAGAGGCAACGCCGTCGCGGACCACGAGGTCGGTCCACAAAGCCAAAGCCGTCACCAGGCTGCTGGTGAGGAAAATGACCCACCGCAACCAACCGGGGAAGCGGTCTTTCATCACTGACAGGCGGATGGAACGCACGAATTCGATGTAGAACGGCGGGGTGAAGGCAATCCCCAGCCACTGAAGACGCAACAAGGTCCATACCGGGCCGGCGTCGGTGTCGTTGGGAGATAGGAGATCGACAATGTAGACCACAATGACACAGGCCAGCAGCCCGCTGAAAGCTCTGGCGACACGGCTGTTGCGGTTGTAGAAGAAGAGATACAGCGTCAAGGCAAAAGCCGTTGCCGCCACGCCGGCGGTCAACACATCATTGACGCGCATAAGAAACGATTGCCAACCCATGATCGTTATTATCGCACGCGCTTGCAAAAGAAGAGTGCAACTTCTTGTTCCGGCCAGTAGACGTCTTGAAAACCGCAGAAAACAAACCGGTGTTTCATGGCGAAGCCGATAGCCGGCTGCGCCTTGAGTGCACATTCTAAAATGAGGTGTTCGACGTCTTTACGCAAACACCACTCCATCGTATGGTTAAGTAATTCTGAAGCCACGCCGCAACGACGATACATTTCGCCTACCGCCAGGTCGGTGATACACGCTTCGCCGCGCTCGGCCGCCAGCGCCAGCGTCAGGTAGCCCAAGACTTTGCGTTGGTCCACGGCGACCCAGAAAGCATCGCTGCGCGCCCATCCTTGTACGCGCGCCTCCGGGGAGATAAGGGGGGTGATGCGCTGTTTGCGTGGCAGGTGCACTTCACGAAAACGTGCTCCCCATTCGCCGTCGTCATGCAAAGTCTCCATCTGCCATGCCGACTCGGTCTCATACGAAATATCCAATGCCAGACAGGCTTTCCAATCCTCTTCACGCGCTGAACGGATACGCACAGGTCCCTCCTCTAAAAATAGCCCCAGAGCACACAGAGAAAAACCCAAATCTCCCCGCCAAGTCCCAGAGAACCCCACTTTTACCAACCCTCACGATTGCAGGTTACGGCGCGACGATGTTGACCGGCACGGTACACGTCGTTGTGTTGCCGTAGATGTCCACCACCACCAACTGGAAATGATAGGGGCCTCCCGGCGGATAACGGCTGGCATCCGACACATCCCATATACCCAGGACTCCGTTCTCCACTGGCGCATCGTATTGCGAGACAAAATTCGGGGTGTCCGATCCCGGAAAGCGCACCTCGAATTTATAATAGGAGAAGGCATTGACGTTAGCCGTGCCCTCCACACGTATTTCGCCCGCCAGGTTACTGCCTGCTGTCGGCAGCGTCAACTGCGCCTGCGGAGAGGGACAATCGGGCTGATAAACATCCGGCGGCGCAGGCGTTGGCGTGGCGGTGACCATCACCGTCGGTGTGGCCGCCGGCGCGGTGACGACCTCCGACGTGAGGGGAATCGTCGCCGTCAGCAGCGAGGTTGGACCGACGCCGACAGGTGTGACGGTCACTGTGACCGGAGCCGGGGTTGCGGTGAACAAGCCCACTCCTAACGTAGGTGTTGGCGAGGCCGTCACAGGCAGGGATGGCACCACGAACGCGCGCACGATCAAGATGACGCCGCCCAAAAGAAGGAATAACAGCGCCATCACCCAGGCGCGCACCATGTGCTGGTGGTACACCTCGCGCTCCAGGGAAAACTGCGCAATATCCCGCCGGCGTTTGGTGGAGATGGCAGTGATGACATACCCCAGCGCGCCCAACAGGCAAATCAAGCCAATCCACAGTGCCTGTCTTCCCAGCCAGGAGAGAACGATTGTCATGGCGTGTGCAACACCCCGCGAATGATGGTCTCCAAACGCGGCACCACGATGCGCCCGGCGGCCAACACTTCCTCATGGTTAGGCGGCGGCGCGCCTTCTTCTCCGATCAAGGTGTTGCTGATACCCGAAAGACCGAGCACCCGCATTCCACTGTGACGGGCCGCGATCACTTCGGGTACCGTGGACATCCCCACCGCATCCGCGCCGATAAGACGCAAGAAGCGCACATCCGACGGCGTCTCAAAACTCGGCCCGGCGAGGCAGATGTAGACGCCCTGGTGCGCGGGAATCCCGGCCTGCAACGCGATCTCTTGCGCTGCTTTCCGTAACGAAGGCGCGTAAGCCTCGTTCATGCTGGGGAAACGGGGGCCGAATTCGGCCAAGTTCGGACCGCGTAGCGGATTCAGGCCGGCCATGCCGATCAAGTTGATGTGATCCCGTATCACCATCACGTCGCCGGCTCGGTAGGCCATGTTCAGCCCGCCGGCCGCGTTAGTCACGATGAGCCACTCGACGCCGAGCAGCCGCATCACGCGGATGGGCAGGCCGATGCGGCTCATGCTGTAGCCCTCGTAGTAGTGCGCACGGCCTTGCATCACGACCATGGGCACGCCTTCGAGCATTCCCAAGACCAGCCGTCCGGCATGGCCTTCTACCGTAGAAACCGGAAAATACGGAATGTCCTCAAAGGGGATGCTCACCGCATTTTCTACAGACTCGGCTAATGCGTTTAGCCCTGACCCCAGGATCAACCCGACGCGAGGTTCCAGGGGGGTGTGTTGGCGAATGGCCGTCACGGCTGTTTGGAACTCCTGCATGGTCAAGAACTCTTCCATCCCAAAACCTCCTGATAGTCGTGAGTCTTCAGTCTGGTTCGTCGGCGTTGGAGTGAGCGCGTGGATGCGCCTGGTCGTAGACTTCGCGCTTGCGCCGGTTAGAGACTTCGGTATAAATTTGCGTGGTGGTGATATTGGCATGCCCCAGGAACTGCTGCACTTCGCGCAAGTCGGCCCCGCCATCCAGAAGATGAGTCGCGAAGGTGTGACGCAGTGTGTGGGGCGTCACCCACGCTTCCAGGCCGGCTGCTTGCGCGTAGTATTGCACCAGGAACCACAAACCCTGGCGGGTCAACGGTTTCCCTTGATTATTGAGGAACAGTGTTTTTTCGGCAGCGTCGCGCAGCAGGAACGGCCTTCCTTCTTCTATGTAACGTTTGAGACAGGCCAACGCCGTGGGATGCACGGGAATGAGCCGCTCTTTGTTTCCCTTCCCTACACACGAAACAGCGCCGGTAACCATATCAATGTCGCCTACCGTGAGATTGACCACCTCAGTCGCCCGCATCCCCGTCGCATACAGGATTTCCAGCAGCGCGCGATCCCGCAGGCCCAGGGGGGTATCTTCGACCGCCGCCGCAGCTAACAGGTCCTGCACTGCTCCACGGGAAAGCGTGTGCGGCAGGCGTTTTCCCACCTTCGGCTGGTGCAACCAGTCCGCCAATTCCCGCTTCACCACGCCTTCGGCAAACAGAAAATGCAGGAATGAACGCACGGCCGCAATCTTCCGCCCGGTTGTCGCCGCGCTGTATTCTTGATCCTGAAGTGACGCCCCGAAATCTTCGAGCACAGCGGGGGAAAGTGCTTCCCACTGCGCCACGCCGGACGTCTGCACAAATTCCTGGAACTGTGCCAGGTCTCGCGCATACGCCGCCAGGGTGTTGGCGGAATAGCCCCGCTCAAACTGCATATAGCGCAGAAAATGTTGTAATTCGGTATTCATGATCGGTCAAAACATATCATAAAAGAGTATCTATAAGTTCCGTTTGCAATCTGCAAGGGTGGCTGAATAGTTACATAAAAGATTATACTTGACTATGTTAATAAGCCAAATAACATAACATGGAGCCGTTTGCCAGGTAGCTCCGGCGGTCTCGTCAGCTCAGCGCCCACAGTTGTTGAGCGATGTCCTGTGCGGCGTAGGGCCGCGCCAATGCCTGAGACCGCGCCGCCATGGCGGCGCGCTGTTCTGGATGCGCCAGCAAATCCATCACGGCATCTGCCGCTGCCTGAGGCCTGGGCGCCCACACGCCCGCGTGATTTTCGACGACGTAAACGATGTTGCCTTCTTCCTGCCCCGGCAACGCGGCGTACAGGACAAGCGGCAGCCCGGCGATGAATGCTTCCGCCAGGGTATTGGGACCGGCCTTCGTCACCAACACATCGGCGGCGCGCATCCACACGGCCATGTCGGAAGTAAATCCTTCCACTTGCAATGGAAGGGGAAGGTCCAACGCGCGCAGTGTGTTATAAAGGGAGCGATTCCGCCCCACGATGACTACCAGGCGGGCATTCGGCCGGCGCTCCGCAATCGCGCGCGTGACCGGAATCAACGGCCCCATCCCTTCTCCCCCGCCCACCAGCAAGACGAGGGGCTGATCCACCGGCAGACCCAACGCGGCCCGCGCCTGCTCCGGGGATCTATGGCGCGCTTCGACAAAGGAACGGCGGATGGGCATCCCTATTACCTTGACGCGCTCCGCCGGCATCCCGGCACGCAGGGCGCGAGTGCGTGCTCTCTCTGTAGGAACGATGTAGACCTCGGCCCCCGGCGCGAACCAGCAGGCGTGAACGCTGACCAAATCCAGGGCTACCACGGCAACCGGTGTCGAAAGCGCCCCTTGGCGCCGGGCCAACATCAACGCATAGTTGGGAACGCCATGAAACGAGACGATCACGTCGGACGGATGCCGCTGGAGCAAGCGACAGAGAGAACGGGCCACGTAAGGCCATACAGCGCGCGATAGCGCCTTCACCATCCACGGTGTATCCAACAGGTGATAGCCAACGTACCACGGAATGCCTTGGCCCTTCGTCATCAGCGGATACCATGCCGGGAAGCGATCAAACGGCCAGCGGCGCATCTCCACGAAGATATCCACCATTTCTGTGGACACAGCAGCACCATAAAGCCGCGTCAGCTCATCCTTGACGGCCTGTGCTGCGGCGCGATGACCGCCGCCGGTATCGGAAAAGAGAAACAGGAAGCGTTTGGACGGCAAGGGGAAGCCGGGCGTCATACCTTCTCTGCTGAAGTTGCCTCCGCCCGTTCCACAAAACGTTTGAGACGCGCTTCGAAGCGGCTGCGGGGCACCAACACGTAGCGGCGGCACGTGAGACACTCTATTCCCACATCCACGCCCACCCGTAGAATCCGCCATGTGTGTCCGCCGCACGGATGCGCTTTGCGCAATTCAACGACATCACCGACCTGTAAGAGCAACGGCGCTTTTCCACTCATCCACCATCTCCACGACAGAACATCACAGCGTCACGTGGCGTGGAAAGACGCGACAATGCTCGGCAGCGATGATGTACCCCACCTGATCCACCGTCTCATCTAACCCGCCCTCGCGGTTGATGACCACGTACTCGAACTCGCCGAGGCACTGCATTTCCTCGCGCGCCACCTGCATCCGATAGCGCAACTGTTCCTCGGACTCCGTCTGGCGGCGGCGCAGGCGATCGTACAACTCCTCTTCTGAGGCGGCCATCAAGAAAATGAGGATTGCTTCCGGGACCAGGCGTTTGACTGTCGCCGCTCCTTGCACGTCCAGGCGCATTACCACATCTTTGCCGCTGGACAACGCATCGCGCACCTGCTGTTTGGGAATACCTTTGTACTGCCCATAGACCATCGCGTGCTCAAGAAGCTCGTCCCGAGCGATCATTGCCTGGAACTCGGCGGCGGAAACGAAAAAATAGTCCACGCCATGCACTTCTTCGGGCCGCGGAGGACGCGAGGTGGCCGTCACCACAAAATGAAAGGGGTACTGGCGCTGCTGCATCCTCTCGAGGACGCTGTCCTTGCCGACACCCGAAGGCCCGGAAATGACAATCAGCAGCGGGCTACGCGGACGATGATAGGGATCAGACTCCCACTTTTCTGCCATAAACTTGCTCCTCGCCCTGTTTTCGGTATAATGTTCCCCAGCACGTTACCTTAGCGGCGGACAAGCACAATCCATGAAGGATAAAGCAAGTCCAGGAAACCATGATAACTGTCGAGGCTAGAAAAGACTCAATCTTACTATACCACATTTAGGAAGGAGAGGGAAATGCCTGTTTACGAATACCGTTGTCAGAAATGTCACCGCCGGTTTTCGGTATTTTGGCGCTCCTTTTCGGCTATTGATGAAAACACGGTTATTTGCAAATACTGCCACAGCCCTGAAGTGCAGCGCCTGGTCTCGCGCGTGCGCGTCCTGCGCTCCGAAGACAGCCGTCTCGAAGATATGGCGGACCCCAGCGCCTGGGGCGGCTTCGACGAAAACGACCCCAAGAGCATGGGGCGCTTTATGCGCAAAATGGTCAATGAGATGGGCGACGAGGCCGGTGATCTTGGACCCGAGTTCGACGAGGTCATTGACCGCCTGGAAGCCGGCCAGGACCCCGAGCAAATCGAAAAAGAAGTCCCCGATCTGCTCGGCGACGCGGGCGAGAGCGGCGGCATGGGCAGCGATATGAGTGGCGAAGGTTTGGCGTAGATTTTGTCATGAAGGGCGCTCTTGGGTGATGGGGTTCTCTAGCCCGGAGCGTAGTGAGGAGATCACCCCTCCTCAGCAGACTGGGGGGGGGAGAAAAAATAAGGAATTTTGCAGACGGGCGCAACCCGTCTGCAAAATCCCCCCCCCAAGATTTTCCTCTGTTTTGTGTTGACCGGGAGAGAGTATGCATGCAGAGAACACTTCATTGAAAGGACGCTGGGCGCTCATCCTGGGCGCTTCGAGCGGTTTCGGCGCAGCGACAGCGCGCGCTTTTGCGCAGGCCGGGATGAACATCTTCGGCGTCCACCTTGACCCGCGTCGGAGCATTGAACAGGCCGAGGCCGTCATGGCCGACGTGGAAGCGGCCGGCAGTCGGGCCGTCTTCTTCAACACCAACGCCGCCGACGCCCGCCGCCGGGCGCGCGTCCTTGAAACCATCACTGCGACGTTGCTCAACGATGCCTTTCACACCCTCCATATCATGGTCCACACCCTGGCCTTCGGCAGTTTGCGCCCCTATATCACCGAATTGCCGGAAGACGCCACTACTGAGGAGCAAATGGAGATGACGCTGCGTGTGATGGCGCACAGTCTGGTTTACTGGACGCAAGACCTGGTTCGGGCAGGACTGTTGGGAGCGGGCAGCCGGATCTATGCGTTGAGCAGCATTGGATCGCAAAGGGCTACTCCGTATTACGGCGCCGTCTCGGCCGCCAAGGCGGCATTGGAGGCCCACACCCGCCAACTGGCCCTCGAACTGGCTCCGCGCGGTATTGCCGTCAATTGCTTGATGCCCGGTGTCACCGACACGCCGGCACTGCGCGCCATCCCCGATCATGAGAAATTGATCGAAACCGTATTGACCCATCATCCGGCGCATCGCCTGACCACGCCGGAAGATGTGGCGCAGGCGCTGGTGACCCTGGCCGATCCCCGCCTGACCTGGATATCGGGCGCCATCATTCCCGTCGATGGCGGTGAAGCGGCGATAGGTGTCACCTGATCCGCGCCAAACCTGGCATAGGGAATAAGTTGTTTCGCCAGGTTGACTAGCCTGAATAGATACATTGGCACTATACCCCATCAGGCCGCAAGGATTGACATTATTGCCCGGTATGATAGAATACGGGAAATTTGAACAGACTACCCAAGTTGCACGTATAGTCCCAACTTGCAATACTGGGTAGAAGAGGAGTAAATGTGGAAGACCTAAAGGCGACCCCGACTGAATCCATGACGATGGAGCATTGGGAGGAGCAACTCGAAGAATCGTTAATCGGCACTGAACTTCGGCGCGGAGAACTTCGTGAAGGCGCCATCCTGGCGCTCAAAGACGGCGGTTTAGTCGTCGATATCGGCTCTAAGCGCGATGGATTTGTCCCCCGCGAAGACCTGGAGGGCCTGGAGAACAAAACCTTCGCCGTCGGTGATACGGTTAATGTCATCGTCACCAAGTTCCGCGACTCTGACGGCAATGTCGAACTTTCTGTTTCCCAGGCGATGCTCCAGGAGGACTGGATCAAGGCTGAGAAGCTAAAGGAAGAGGAAGCCATTTACGAAGCGAAAGTCTTAAATGCCAATCGTGGTGGACTCACCGTCGAGTTCGGGCATCTGCGCGGGTTCATCCCCATGTCCCAGTTGATCGGTTTCTCCCGCATCCATCAAGCAGCGGAACGACACCGTCGCTTGCATGCGATGGTGGGACAGTCGCTGATGCTCAAGGTCATCGAGGTCAACCGCCATCGCCGGCGTCTGATCCTTTCGCAGCGCGCGGCAGCCAAAGAATGGCGGGCCGCCCGACGCGAACAATTGATGGCAGAACTGGAAGCCGGACAGGTGCGGCGTGGACGTATCAGTCAAATCACCGATTTCGGCCTCTTTGTCAACCTCGGTGGATTGGACGGTTTAGTGCACATCTCCGAACTCTCCTGGGGACGCATCGAGAATCCACGCGAAGTTTATCACGAGGGACAGCGCATCAAAGTCAAAGTTCTGAGTGTGGATCATGATCGTCAGCGCATCGCCCTGAGTATCAAGGCTTTGACGCCGGATCCGTGGGAAACCGCGCCGCAGAAATATAACGAAGGCAAACTGGTAGAAGGCAAGGTTACCCAGGTGGTGGATTTCGGCATTTTCGTCGAGTTGGAACCCGGCGTTGAGGGGTTGCTCCACAATTCTGAACTGGGCGATATGGAACAACGCAATGAGTTACAACCAGGCGCACGGGTGCTGGTGAAAGTCATTCGCGTCGAACCTGACCGGCGGCGCATCGGCCTGAGCGTCCGGCAAGTGCGGCGCGAGGAATGGGAAGAGTGGTCCATCGCCAAAGCCGCAGAAGCCGCGGCGCAAGAAGAAGCCCAGGCAGCCGTCAAAACCGAAGAGGATGAGGACAACCTCGCCGATGAAGCGCTGACCGAGGCTGTGGACATGTTTGCAGAGGACGATACAACTTCTGAAACCGTCGCCGCCGGCGCTGAAATGGATGAGAGTGAAGCCGAAACAGAGGCGTAAAAGTGGGTAGTAAAGAAGAGAAAGTCGTTGTTGAAGGAACGATTACAGAAGCTCTGCCCGGGACGCAGTTTCGCGTGCGGTTGGATTCGGGACACGAAGTGCTGGCCTACCTGTCCGGGAAAATGCGCAAATATTACATTCGTATCCTTCTGGGCGACCGCGTGCGGGTAGAGCTTTCGCCGTATGACCTCACCCGCGGGCGGATTGTCTACCGCCACAAAAAGCTGCGCAGTGGTGGGGAAGAGGATGAGGAATAGCGCTCCTCCGGTTGAGATAAGATGAACGCCGCCTTGCAGGGCGGCGTTTTTGTTGGCTCACGTTATGCCGGGCGCAACCTTGCGCGCGCTATGAGCGCCATCCACTCCTCGCGCTGGCGGCGTTCTATGACTTGCAATCCCCTTTCTAGGAGCACGGTCTCGACTGCGGCAGCTTGCTCTTCCAAAATCCCCGATGCTACCAGCACCCCATCCCGACGGAGCCGCGTCGCCAATCCCGCCTGCGCCATATCCACAATGGTGTGCGCGAGGATATTCGCCGCGATCAGGTCATACGTTTCCCCAACCCCGGCCAGAGAGCCGTGCAGGAGCCGTATTTTGTGCGCCACAGCATTGACCTGCGCGTTACGGCGGGCGACGGCAACGGCGTTGATGTCATTGTCTACCGCGAGGATTTCGGCGGCGTCCAGCCGGGCCGCAACCAGAGATAGAATCCCGGTGCCGGTTCCCAGGTCCAGGACGCGCATCCCCGGCCTGACCAACTCCTCCAACACCTCGACGCACAACTGCGTCGTCGGGTGAAGCCCGGTGCCGAACGCCATCCCTGGATCCATCTCCAACACTATTTCCCCCGGCTGCGGCGTGTATTCGCGCCAGGAGGGTTTGATCACCACCCGTTTTCCCAGGTGCATGACGGGAATACTTTCCTTCCACCCGGCGGTCCAATCCCGATCTGCCAGCGGCGTGAAGACCGGCTCAGGAATCACCGGCCAGATATGGTGCAAATGCCAGAGACCCTCTGCTACTTGCTGACGTCGCGTGGCGATGTCGTCGTCCGCTACCAGATAGGCTTTCACCGTCACAGGATGGGGTGCCGCGTCATCCCCTGTCCCCAGGTCAATGACAACACCCTGCGGCGCGTAGCGGCTGAGGACTTCGGCAACGGCTTCCGCTGCTTCGGGGATCACCGCCACGCTGACTTCAAGCCATTCCAGAGGCGCCATTCTCACAACCCGAGTGCTTCCTTGACACGATCGACAAAGCCCACTTTCTCTTCGACCACCACTTCGGTGCCCAGGGTACCGGCCAATGCCTGGAAGAGTTCCTTTTGTTGCGGCGACAGTCGCGTGGGAACGGCCACTTGCACGACAATCAACTGATCCCCCCGTCCATTGCCTTGCAGATGGGGGATGCCCAATCCGCGCAGACGGAAAATGGCGCCGGACTGTGTGCCCGCGGGCACGGTAATCTGGCGCTCGCCATCCAGGGTGGGCACTTTCACCGTATCGCCCAAGGCGGCCTGCGCCACGTTGATCTGCATTTCGAGGATGATGTCATTGTTGTGCCGCTTGAAGAAAGTGTGGGGCTTGACGTTAAGTGTGACGTACAGATTGCCGGGCGGCCCGCCATGCTCCCCCGGTTCGCCCTGGCCGGCGAGGCGCATGGTGACGCCGTCATCCACACCGGCCGGTACCGTGGCCTTGATCTTCCGGCGCATGTAGACGCGCCCGTTGCCGTTGCACTCGTGACACGGTTTGGTGACGACCGTGCCTTTGCCATTGCAACGCGGACATGTCACGATATTAACGAACGATCCCAGAAAAGTGCGTTGAGTGTGACGGACTTGTCCGGCGCCGCGGCACTCCGGGCACGGCTCAGCCGCCGTCCCCGGTTCAGCCCGTGAGCCGTTGCACACCGGACACACCTCTTGCCGCTGTACCTCGACCTCTTTCTCAACACCGAAGACGGCTTCCTCAAAAGTAAGATCGAGACTACTGCGCACATCGTTGCCGCGCCGCGCCGCGCTCGACCGTCCCGTCTGTCCGAACCCACCAAAGCCTCCCAGGTTGCCAAAGACTTCGGCGAATATATCGAAGGGATCACGTCCGCCCGTGAAATCAAAGCCGCCAAAACCATTGGGGACATCCGTGCCAAAGCGATCATACATCGAACGTTTCTCGGCATCGGAAAGCACTTCATAGGCCGCGTTGACTTCTTTGAAACGTTCCTCGGCATCCGGCTCGGTGCTGACATCGGGATGATATTTGCGGGCCAACTGCCGGTAGGCTCGCCTGATGTCTTCCTGGCTGGAATCCCGCGAAATACCCAAAACTTCATAATAATCTCTATTCATACCACCTCACACCTTAAGCGGCGTTGACACCTTCACCAGATTCTTCTTCACAACCACCACATTCTTTTTCCACTTCTGCTTGAACTTCACCCGCGGGTGGGGGAGACGCCGGGGTCTTCATCTCCACGACTTCAGGCTCAGGTGGCGGCGAGACGGCAGGCGCTTTGGCGACGACGACGGCCACAGGGCGCAACACACGCTCTCCTAACATGTACCCGGCTTCCACTTCAGCGACGATTTGCCCTTCTTCAAATCCAGCGACTTCCTGGTGCAACACGGCCTGATGGTAAAGTGGATCAAAAGTGTCACCGGGCTGCACGACGATGCGGCGCACATTCTCGGCTTCGAGAATACCGGCGATCTTGCGCTGGATCAGGGCAATGCCGTCCAGCCACGCCTGCCCTTTGTAGTCCGCCGGCAATGCCTGGAATGCACGCTCGAAATCATCCAAAATCGGCAAAAGCCGCGCCAGGAGCGCAGCATTCGCCACACTGCGCCAGGAGATCTGTTCGGCTTCCGTGCGCTTGCGGTAATTTGCCAGGGCGGCTTGGGAACGCTGTAAGCTGTCCAGGTATTCTGCCGCTTTCTGTTCGGCTTCGGCCAGTTGCACCTCGAGTTGGGCGATTCTTTCCAGAAGCGCATTTTCCGCTGCTACTTCTGCGGCTGCACATTCTTCCAACGCTTCTGGTTCAACGGTTACTTTTCCCAGGACTTCCTCCTCCTCGGGTCCAGGCATACTTTCTTCACGTTCTGAGACAACTTCTGTGTGTACTTCCTCTACCATGATGACCTTATTCCTCCATCATCAAGAATTTTTCAAGATGTTGTTTCCAATCAGCATTATTCTCCACTCTCAGGAAATACCTCCCGGATGCCGGGTTGGTACATCTCATAGACCATCTCGCCGAGGATGTTGGCTACAAAACGCACTACGGAGATCGCGCGTCCATAGGGCATACGAATGGGGCCGACGACGCCCAAAGCTCCTGTGGCATAATCCATCACGCCATAACGCGCCAGCACGATGCTGCACGTTCGCAGTTCATCCCACCGCCCCTCGCCGCCGATGAGGACACGCACGCTCCCGACGCCGACGGCCGGGGTCAGCGTCTCGGAAAGCACGGCCTGGAGCAGACTGCGCTCCTCCAACACCCGCACCACCGCTGTTGAGGCTACCTCACCCTCGACAAATTCCGGCTCCTGGAGCAATTCAGAAAGTCCGTGTTGGTAGATCTCGTCCGAAGGCATACCCTCGGCGTTGTGCATGATGGAAACGATGAGCCGGGCGATGTCGGCCTCCAGCGAAGGCAATTCGCCGAGGCGCGATTCGATATCCGCGACCTTCAAGCCGGCAAAAATTTGATTCAGCCGGTCTGCGGTCTCACGCAGAGACGTCTGTGTCATCGGCTCCGCAAGGGCCAGCATCTGCTGCTCGACCATCCCTCCTTGCAGCACGAGGATCAACAGCACCGCCCGCCCATGGGTAAGAATCAATTCCAGGTGTTGATACACCGACTGCATCGTGCGCGGCGCGGTGACGACGGAAGCCGCTCCCGACGTTTGCGCCAGCACCGAGGAAGCCAGCGGCAGCCACGCTCCGATATGGTCACGCGCCTGGTGGAACTGATGCGCAATCCGGCGCTGCTCGGCCATCGGCAGTGCCTGCTCTTCCATCAGCCGCGCCACGAAGTAGCGAAAGCCGGCCTCGGTCGGCACCCGTCCGGCAGAGGTGTGCGGTTGGGAGAGATATCCCAATGTCTCCAGCGCCGCCATTTCGTTGCGGACTGTGGCCGGGCTGAAATCCAGGTTGTACTTCTCGACCAGGGTACGCGAAGCCACCGGCAGCGGCGATTCGACATGCTCACGGACGATCAACTTGAGCAACAATCCCTGCCGCGGCGTCAACTCATTCGCTTCTGTCATCGCCATTCCCCACTGTTATGGACACGCTAACCTCAATGCAACATCCTCAACCTGATGTTAGCACTCACAAGAATTGAGTGCTAAATCCAATACATAAATGATACCATGAAGAAGGTTCATGTCAATTGAACAAGGCGATAAAGGTGTAGTAGTGACTTTAGTCGCGCTTGCCACTCGAAAACGGAAACGACTAAAGTCGTCACTACACACATCTTGGTTTTTAGGTACAATAAGGACATTCTACCACTCACAAGATCAGGAGGTTTTTTCTATGGTGAAGAAAGTCGTTACCTTTGGTGAGATCATGATGCGCTTGGCGCCGCCCGGCTTTCTGCGCTTCGGGCAGGCACGCTCCTTTGACGTGATCTACGGCGGCGGCGAAGCGAACGTTGCCGTCTCGCTGGCAAACTTCGGCATGCCCGTCGACTACGTCACCCGCTTGCCTCACAATGAGTTGGGCGAGGCGTGCCTCCAGTTTATCCGCCAGTACGGCGTGGGGACGGATTATATCGTGCGCGGCGGTGAGCGCCTGGGCATTTATTTTCTGGAGATGGGGGCCGCGCAACGCGGCAGCCAGGTCATCTACGACCGGGCCAATTCATCGCTGGCCACGATCCGGCGCGGTATGGTGGACTGGCGGACGGTCTTCGCCGACGCGGACTGGTTCCACTGGACCGGCATCACGCCCGCGATCGCGGAAGGCCCCGCCGAGGTTTGCCTGGAAGCAGTGCAGGCCGCCAAGGCCATGGGGTTGACTGTGTCGTGCGATCTGAACTTCCGCGCCAAGCTGTGGAAGTGGGGCAAGCAAGCCGGCGAGGTGATGGCGGAACTGGTCCGTTACAGCGACGTTGCTATCGGCAATGAAGAAGATGCAGACAAGGTGTTCGGCATCAAAGCGCCCGCTGTGGATGTGTCGTCGGGCAAGGTCGAGGCCGGCGGGTACGAATACGTCTGCACGGCGCTCGCGGAACGCTTCCCCAATCTCAGTACCATCGCCATCACCCTGCGCGGGTCGCTCTCGGCGAGCCACAACACCTGGTCGGGCGTATTATGGCACCAGGGGACGTTCTACAGCGCTCCGGTCTACGACATTGTGTCTATCGTGGATCGTGTCGGCGGCGGTGATGCCTTCGGCGCCGGGTTGATCTACGGCCTGCGTACTTACGGCCACGATGTGCAGAAGGCGCTCGACTTTGCCGTGGCGGCGTCGTGCCTCAAGCACTCGATCCTCGGCGATTTCAACCTCGTCACCGTGGGTGAGGTCGAAAAACTTATGGGCGGCGACGCCTCGGGCCGCGTCTCGCGGTAAGAAATTCTTGCCACAGAGACACAGAACACGCAGAGAATTTTCTCTGTGATCTCTGCGTCCTGGGTGGCTATGATGAGATAGGAGTAAACTATGGCACGCTTTGATCGTATGACAGTGTTGAACCGCATCATGGAGTTAGGCCTCATCCCGGTGTTCTATCACGCGGATGGGGAAGTCGCCGCGAAGATTGTGGCGGCGTGCGCGGCGGGCGGCGCGACGGTGGTGGAGTTCACCAACCGGGGCGACTTTGCACCGCAGGTGTTCCTCGAATTGAACAAGCACTTCACCACGGCCGATCCCAACATCATCCTCGGCGTCGGCTCCATCGTGGATGCGCCCACGGCGGCGCTGTACATTGCCTACGGCGCGAACTTCATCGTCGGCCCGAACTTCAATCCCGAGGTGGCGCGGTTGTGCAATCGCCGCAAGGTCCCCTACGCGCCGGGCTGTGGCAGCGCGACGGAAATCGCCGAGGCGGAAGAGCTGGGCGTGGAAATCGTCAAGGTCTTCCCCGGCAAGTCGGTCGGGGGGCCAGATTTCGTCAAGTCGGTGTTGGGGCCGTGTCCGTGGACGCGCATCATGCCCACTGGCGGTGTGGACGCTACGCAGGAGAGCATCAATGCCTGGTTCAAGGCGGGCGTGGCCTGCGTGGGGATCGGCTCGCAGCTCATCACCAAGGAGTTCGTCACGAAAGGGGACTTCGAGGGGCTGGCGCAGAAAACGGCGCAAGTCCTGCAGTGGATCCGCGAGGCGCGCGGGGAATAAGCGCGCATACACACTCATATTCCAGAACCAAGCCCCGCGAAGAATCGCGGGGCTTGGTTATTCCTGAAGCTCCAACTTCAAGAAATCCTGGATGCCCATCATTCTCAAACCGGAGCAAAGCAAGGCCGGAAATGTCGTCAAACCGATTTCCCTGTCGATGAATACAGGGTGAACGAGCTGGAAGTCCTTGTTCTTCCACCTCAGCGAGCAGCCCCCTTTGGCCGCGACATTTTTGTACCAGTCAACGTTTTTCCCGTACGTCAGCGCAATTACAAAGCCGTTCTGGAAAGGTTCGGCGATAATCGGTATCCGGTACAGCTTGCCGCTCTTGCGACCGGTATGCCCCAAGACTGCGAAATGGCCGAAGCGTTTACCGGCAATGTGAATCAGCAGCTTGTTCGTCACATGCTTGTTGATGATTCTTATTCGGTCCAGCAGGGCTTATTTCATTACCAATATGCCATTAGTCGCATTAGCCTTGAAACGGTGTTAGCCTGCCCCTTGCGGTTGAGTCAAAACAGCCGATGGACGTTCCAGCACTTTGACTTCGCGTGTAATCTGCGGGCCTATCTGCCGTTCTGCCATTTCCAGGTCATAGCGCGCCTGCAGGCGCGTCCAAACCAGGGCGCTGGTGCCAAAATACCGCGCCAGACGCAACGCTGTATCCGCCGTGATAGCACGTTGCCCGCGCACAATTTGACTGATGCGCAGCGTCGGCACGCCAATATCCTTGGCCACCCGATATTGGCTAAGCCCTAAGGGTTGCATGAAATCTTCCCACAGAACCTCGCCCGGATGGATTGGGGGTAATCTTTCTTCTGTTTCCATTTCTTCCTCTGAGCTAATGATAATCCACGATCTCGACAAACTGCGCCTGTCCTGCCTCCCAGGAAAAGCAAATACGCCATTGATCGTTGATCCGAATACTGTATTGGCCTTCACGCGTACCGTGTAATGCTTCCAAACGATTGCCAGGTGGGGCTAACAAGTCGCGTAAGTCTTCAGCATCATCCAAATAAAGAAGTTTGCGTCGGGCGGTCTTTTGTATATCTGGCGGTAGCTTGCGCGAAACAAAGCCGCGATACACCTTTTCAGTTTCGGAATCGGCAAAAGAGACAATCATAGCACTATGGTATCACGCAACGATACCATTGTCAAGCAATATCAACCACTCCTGGTTCTCGACAGGCGCAACCTGCGTAGGAATCAGCTTGAAGCGCATCACCAAATCATGTGTGGCTACAAAGGACTTCGAGGGACTGACGCAGAAGACAGCGCCAATCTTGCAGTGGATCCGCGAGGCGCGGGGGAAGTAAGAACGCGCCCCTATCGATAAGCCCTGTGATCTCTCGCGGGGCTTATGTTTTGTTTCGAGCGCACGTAGCCGTCATGGGTGGCAGGCCAGGGGGATTTTTGTAGGGAGATGAGAGGGTCATCGCCTATGGCCGCAGTGGATCTCCCCAGGGACTGCAAAAGCCGTCGGCGGCTTCAATGACAATGCTTTTCCACCGCAGAGGTCGCCGAGTACGCAGAGAAATCACAAAATCTTTGTGGTCTCTGCGTACCCGGCAGTAAAATGGCACCTGTTTGCATGGAAAGCCATGCCATCCGTGGCTGTTGTTTTATTTCGACTCCACGAAATCCTGAAGAACCGTTGGTCATTGCTTCTGGTTCTTGCTTTGACGTGGAATCGGCAGATACTCCACGCCGCCTCCTTGCTGTTTCACCGGCTGCGGATACAGCGCCATAAGTTGGAGCACTTCGTTTGGCATGTCGGTGCTGACCGGGAGACCCAGCGCCCGCGCCTCTTCGGCTGAGATGGGATAATCGTGCGTCCACATCCCGGTGGACAACTTTGCCGCCAATGCACGAGCGGCCTCCTCTTCCATGTGCCTCTGCAACAGGCCGGTCGCTGCTGCTTCGAGTTGCTGGATGGCTTTGCGCCCAATGTCCGCCATAATCAAGGTCTGATCGTCAACGTCGGAGATCGGCTTCTGGTCGACGACTGTGATGAAAGAGGCGGCAGGGTATTGCCCTAATTGTGGATCGATCGGTCCAAGGACAGAATGTTTACACATGACAATTTCATCCGCAGCCAGGGCGATCAACGTGCCACCCGACATGGCGTAATGGGGAACGAAGACCGTGACCTTGCCCTTGTGAGCTTGAATGGCGCGGGCGATCTGTAACGCGGCCAGCACCAGGCCCCCCGGTGTGTGCAATACGATGTCCAGCGGTACATCTTCATCGGTCATGTGGATGGCGCGCAATACCTCCTCGGAATCATTCACGTCAATATAGCGCATCACGGGAAATCCCAGCAAGCTCATGGTTTCCTGCCGATGCACCAGGAGAATGACGCGCGAGCCGCGCATCTTTTCAATTTGCGCGATCTTGCGCGTGCGCATGGCGTCAAGATAACGCCGTTGCAACACGGGCTGCAGGGTTGAAAGCATAAAGAAGATCCAGAAAATGTCCATTATTCCCATCGTAGTCCTCCCTTTGATCTGTAGCCATTTGGAAAGAATCCGTAGCGCCCTTCATCGGCGTAAAAGCGACGATAGCTGCGCGCCGGACGTCTGATCAACGGTACAAGCACCCAACCGGCAATGAATCCCCCAATATGCGCCCACCAGGCAACGCCTCCCCCGGCGACAGGCATCATCAAGGCGAAAATACCAGGGATAACCTGCGTCATAAACCAGAAGAAGGCAAATACGATCGCGTGTACTTCGATAAACAGCGGAAAAAACAGAACCGGAACCAGCATAACCAGCCGCGCGAACGGAAACATGCGCACATAGCAGCCGATAACACCCGCGATAGCGCCTGAGGCGCCAAGGGCCGGCAGCGTCGAGTTGGCGTTGAAAACCGCATGGGCAAAGGATGCAGCAATTCCCGCTATAAGATAAAAAGCCAGAAAGCGAACTGAACCCAGGCGATCCTCCACGGCAGGGGCGAAAATCCACAACGTCCACATATTGAGAATCAGGTGCAGCCATCCACCGTGAAGGAACATATTGGAGACGAAGGGTAGATAGTCGACGATTCCTTTCGGCGGTGTTACAGTTGCCAGGTCGCCGAAGTAGCGCGCCGGGATCAGAGCAAATTCCGACAAAAATTGCTCCAGAGCAGCCGGTGCAAGCGATGCCTGGAAAAGGAACACGATGGTGTTCACAGCAATCAACACCCATGTGGCTATTGCCGGGTAACGTTTGGCTACACTATCCTGGATTGGGAACATAATCTCTCCATTGCGCTAACGATAGCGGCTCACCTGTGCGGCAGCCAGGGCGACAAGCCTCCGGTAGATCCCTCGGCGGCAGGCCCAACTAACTTCACAACCGTTCATGGTGTAGCCGCGTCAGGCAGAAGCCGTTGTTATTATAGGACTTACGCAGATGCGGCTATTTTATACTGCAGAGGTCGCAGAGAACGCTGAGAAGCCCTAAATTCTCTGCGTTCTCTATGGATGTACAGGATGTCTGACCTGCATCCTGCACAAGTGAATCCTTTCCGTTCTCGCCCCTGGCGGCTGGCTTCTTCTAAAAGATACTGTATCTATTCAGGCTTGTAAACCTGGCGAAGCCACTTATTCCCTACGCCAGGTTTGGCGTGGATTTTGGCATGCCGGGTACTTTTGTATGACGAGATATTCGTGTTTCTATAATCCCATCCCCCCTGCCCCCTTCCCCCCAGGGAAGGGGGATTTTTGTAGGGGTGTGGCGGGCGGCGAAGCCGCCCGCCACACCCCTCTTCCGCCCCCTTCTTCCCCGCTTGCGGGGGAGAAGGGGGTTGGAGGATGAGAGGGTCAGCGCCGATGGCCGAAGGGGCAACCTATTATGCACCCTCCCCCAAGTCCCGTTTGTCACCTGGCAAGGGCGGCTGAATAGTTACAGATACTGTATCGATTCAGGCTTGTAAACCTGGCGAAGCCACTTATTCCCTACGCCAGGTTTGGCGTGGATTTTGGCATGCCAGGCGCTCTTGGATGACGAGATAGGTATGTTGGCAACTGCATTTCCAGGATTATAGTGCAAGGCCGATGCAAGTCAACGCCCCCGCGCATGCTACGGTATACGACAGGCATAGCGATACGCGGCCTCGGCGACAGGCGCGAGGACCTCCCAGGCACAACGGTCACGCACGTCACGGGCAGCGCGTTCGCCGAGCGATTGCCGCAGTGCAGTCTTGCGCAAGAGCGTCGTCACGGCCTCAACGAACGCCGCGTCATCCCCAGACGGGACGAGCAGACCGGTTTCGCCGTGACGGATGCTCTCCGTTACCTGCCCCACCGCGTCGGCGACGACCGGCACGCCTGCCGCCAGCAAATCCAGCAGTTTGACCGGGCATTTGGTGCGGTTAAGCAGCGTGTCATCGAAGGGATAGAGCGCCACGTCAGCCTGGGCGAAGTGCGGGGGCAAATCTTCCGGCGGAACCAGTCCGGCGTAAACCAGGTCGGCGTCCGATGATGGAGAAGCTCCTTCTGCTACACGCCATCCCGCCGCGCGGGCCAGCGCCAGCAGCGAATCCTCCTCCGCGAAGAAGCCCTTCCCCACTACCCATAGCCGCACCTCAGGAAGACGCGCCTTCACCCCGGCGACGATGCGCCACAGTCGCTCCACCTTGTACTCGAAGAAGCGCGTGTAAAGCAGCAGGGTGGGACGTCCGCCATTGTGAGCCAGGCGCGGGACCGCCGGTCGTGGAACACAACCGTTCGGCAGATAGAAGACGCGCTCCGGCGGGCCGCCCATCGCCCAGACGAGCGTCTGCAGGGCGTGGCTGGCAACGGTGACGGCGGCGGCGTGCGTCAGCCCCCACCGTTCCTGCCAGGCGAAGAACCGTTTGAGCAGGGCGGGATAGGGATTGAGGTCGTTCCAGCCGCCGTAGCCCTCCCAATCGTCGGTATCCACCACGACGGGGAAATGGCGGCGCAGCGCCAGATGCGCCAGTCCGGCGTAGGCTTTGGGCTTGAAGGTGTGGACGACGTCCGGTTTGAGCGCCGCGGCGCGACGGACCAGTGTCGTCGTCAACCGCCAGTGGAACCACCCCGGCACGCCTGTCGGGAGCACGACGTTCTCGACATGCACGCCGTCCGCGTTCCAGCATTGACCCGCGTCTGCGGGGTTTTGCCACGGCGGAAGCAACAGTGTGATGCTATGCCCGCGCGCGACGAGCGCCTGCGCCAGCGGCAACGCCCGCACGCTCATCGTACCGCGCGGGCGCAAGCCGAACGGGCCAATCATCACAATACGCATGGTATACGCTCAAAAATGATCGGCAGATTAAGCCGATTGGTTTTTCAAGATTCCGTGGGATCGAAATAAGAAACCCGCCACGGCAAAATCAACGCTCGTTGTCAGTACGCGATGACGCATCATGACGCGCCACGATAGCGAGCCGTGAAATCGGCGTCATGGACCAGCGCCCAGATTACATCGGCAACCTCGGCGGGTGTCCGTGAGGTGGTATCCACCACGTACCCCAGGTCACCGCTGTGCGCCGCCGCTTCCTGGATGCGGACGAGTTCGGGGGTACGGTTGAGATACCAGGCCAGTTCGTCAGGAGCGCGCGAAGCGTCACGGAGACGCTGTTCGAGCACCTGCGGATGACACACCAACCGAAAAGCGTAGACCTCGTCGTCCAAATCGGCGAGCCATGTGCGCAAGCGCGCCAGGGACTCCGGCGATTCAAAGACGTAGGGGATGACGAAATTGTGATAGTCGCCCCGTTCGATGTGAAACGCAATCAAATGCCGCAACGTCTGGTACAGATGCTCGATGCGGACCTCATCGTAGATCTCGAAGGGATGTACCGCGCCGATGTAATCACCGTCCAGAAAGACTGCCCGGTCGAAATGCCGAGTCAGATGCTCGGCCGTCGTACTCTTGCCGATGCCGCAGGGTCCGTTGATAATCACAATCATGAGGCTCGTGTTTCCTTATGGAAAAAATGAAAATAGCGAATGGCAGAAATCCGTTTCATCCGTTCAAGCTATTGACAAATACCGCGACCGGACGAAAGGTCAACCGGTGCAGGGGACAGACGCCCAGACGGGTCAGCGCCTCTCGATGCTGTCGTGTCCCGTAACCTTTGTGCTGCGCGAAGCCGTAGCCGGGGAAGTCGGCCTCGGCCACATCCACCATCCAGTGATCCCGCGATACCTTGGCGATGATACTCGCTGCCGCAACTGCAAGCGAACGCACGTCGGCATAGGGAAAAACGTCCTGCGGCAGGTCTACATCAGGCAAGGGCAGTGCATCGATCACCAGCGCCTGCGGGGCCACGGACAGGGCTTCCAGCGCGCGTTGCATCGCCAGCCGCGTCGCCGGGACGATGCCGAGCGCGTCGATCTCCTGTGGCTCGCCGCGCCCTATGCCCACTGCTAACGCCACCGCACGAATGCGTACTGCCAGCGTCTCGCGTACTAGGGGTGACACCTGCTTGGAATCGCGCACACCGGTCAGCGCCGCGCATGCACCGTCATCACGGGGCAGGATCACCGCCGCAGCGACCACCGGTCCGGCCCACGCTCCGCGCCCGGCCTCATCCAGTCCGGCTACGCGCCACATTCCCTGCGTCCAGAACCGTTCTTCAGCTTCCAGTGTAGGTAAGTCCATAAGTCGGATAGTCAAGTAGTCAGGGATTCAACCGCTCATTTGCCATTGGCTCATGCGCCTATTCTGCCACATTCCGCCCGATTGCCAAATGGATATTTGCGGTTCTCGGGGACCTTGCGTGGTGATGGGGAAAAACGGCTTTGGCTTTTGCCACGGATGACACGGATTGCACTGATTTTCTATACTTTTCGTGTCAATCCGTGGCTGGTTTTTTATTTCGCCCCGCCCCCCGCAATCCTGAAGAAACCTATTTGCTTTTTCACACATATCGTTTTATACTGAGTTTGCGTGGCGTAGTTTATTTGCGAGAGTCACGCGCGATTGACCTGAAGCAGGGGAGGAAGAATATGGGGTTGCTCGATGATAAGCATGGGTCCCGGCAGCCACAACCGGATGATGAGCTGTGGGACGATTTCCTGAATGAGATGGATGTTGAAGAGCCGGCTGAGAAGACGCCGGCAGCATCCGCCGAGAAGGGCAAGGCCCGGCGCCGTGCCAAACGCGAGAAACGCCCCCCAAAGCAGGGTAAAGAGTCCCCGACTCCACAGACGCCGAAGAAAAGCCGTGCCCGTGCCAAAGGGAAAGGGCTTAGTCTGCCACAATTGCTGATCCTGGCCCTTTTGGGCATCCTCATTGTTGTGGCGTATCTGGCGTTGGCGAGAGTATTCAGACAGACTTTGCCAGGTGTTTCACCGACCGGCGAGGCCACCACAGAAGTATCGGAAGGTACACTGCCCCTCAATGTGCCCCCTACCACCATCCCTCCGACCCCCACATTGAAGCGTGTCCAGGTAAACACGCCCATCCCCCTGCCAACGGCCACACCGGCTCTGCCGATAGTGACAAAATACGATGAACAGATCGTTCTCCACCCCGATGATGTCGATATGCGGCTTCAGCGCGGCGCTGAATATCTGCGGTTGGGCGCTTATGAGGCGGCGCTGGCCGACTTCGAACACGCGCGAAGCATCGATGACCAACGCGCAGAAACTCACGTTGGTTTGGGGCAGACGAACTACCTGCTGCTCAATTGGCCCGAGGCCGAGAATGCTTTCCTCACCGCCATCGCTCTCGATCCGGCCTCGTCGCTGTCGCATTTTGACCTGGGGATGTTGTACTATCTTCAGGGACGCTACCAGGAAGCTGCCATTGAGTTCGACAAGGCAGCCGAGATCAGCCCTGATTATGCCGAAGCCGAAGCCTGGTTAGCTATAGCCTCGGCGCAATTCGGGGACGCCGACGAAGCTACAGCGGCAGCCGAGAGAGCCATCAACATCACCGAAGACAGTGCTATTGTCCACATCGCACGCTCATGGGCCTATCGGATTCAGAATCCGCCCGACGTGGATGCTGCCCAGAGCGATCTCCTTTATGCTCAAAAGCTGGAACCTTACAACTTCGAGTTGCTCATTGAGCTGGCCCGTTTCTACAGCGACTACCGCCCTGAGCGTTTGGCGGAAGCGGAACAACTGGCTTATTACGCCAGCAATTGGGCCAAAGGTGACCTGGAGCGCGCCCGCGCCCTGTACACTCTGGGACACGTCTATCTGGCGCAAGGGCGTAAAAGCGAGGCGAGGAAGGTACTTGCCGAGGCCGCCGATCTGACCACTTACCAGGGACAAGTGCTCCTGTTCGGCGTCGTGGCCGACCTGGAACGCGCGCTCGAGCCGTGAAAGTCGACGAGGAGCTGGAGAGGCGGTTCATGACGCCTCCGGTGGCCGGCGCAGGCGTTTGGTTGCGCTGCGATGACGCTTCGCCTGCAAACGCCGCTCCTTGACCGCGCGTGACGGACGGGTGACGTGGCGGGGACGGGGAACCTCGGCGGCTTGACGGATCAGGTGGATGAGGCGTTGGGTGGCGTCGCGCCGGTTGCGCCATTGTGAGCGATACTGTCGCGCATCGATGATGAGCACACCCTCCTGCGTGATTTGCCCCGCCGCCTGGCGCAGCAAGCGTTCGCGTACCTCCTCCGGCAACGACGGGGAGTGCGCCACATCGAAGCGGAGTTGAACCGCCGTCGCCACCTTATTCACGTTCTGCCCGCCCGGTCCGGAAGCATGAACAAAGGTGTAGTCCAGCTCTCGCTCATCGATGACGATTTCGGGTGTAATGGTTAACATCGTTCCCTTATCACAACACGACAACAAGACTGACGAGTATGGGACTGTGTTTGTGTCAGTCAACAAGATCTTGGACACACGGTTAAATTCGTTTCCACCGCTGAGGACGCAGAGAAATAGTATAAATCTCGGCGAACTCGGCGCCCGCGGCGGTAAAAATCCCACGCTGTGGTGTTCACTATTATCCTGACGAATACAAAATCGTTTGGAATCGGGGAATGATTGGGTGGAGGCCGGGTAATTTATCGTACCAACATCAAAAATATACTCCCGATCGTGCCGACGCTATCCTCGGCGCCGCCAGAGTAAGACCCCGACGATGACCATGACCAGCGCCACCCCACCGCCGATCAACACGCCGTTGCGAACTGGGAACGACGTATCTGGCACTGACATTTCCGGTGTGCTGGTAGCTTTTTCGACCATGGGTTGCGGTGTGGCTGTGGGTGACGGCGTCCGCGTTGCTTGCGGAGTGGGTGTGCTGGTCGGTACGGGCCTGTGCAGGCGGACGTAGTCGCTGCCGGTCTGCATGTTGTTGTGCTCGTCGCTCTCCTCCACGCGGCCCGTGTCGCCCTCTGACGTGTCGTCCACCCAGGCGAGCACAACGAACGATCCGGTGTCGTCGGGTTCCCAGCGTGGATTGTCGTCAGGCCCGTTGTTAGCAATGAGGATCATCTCTGCGCCGGGCGAGAGCGGGTAGGCCGTCTCCGCCCAACTGACGAGTTCGCCATCGACTAGAAACGCGCAGCGGAAACCGCCCAGTACGGCGGCGTTGCCCTGGTTTTTGACGACGGCGCGGAACGTCACACCTTCATCTTGGGTGGGTGGATCTTCAACCCACCCTACCTTGCTCACTACAAGGTCAGGACGCGCAGCGGTGGGGGCAGCAACGCCGCCGGTCTCGTCCGGCTCCGGCAGCGGGGCATCGGCCCGGTCGAAGACCCAGAACTCCCACAGTGAGTAACCCCACTCCGTCCCGCGTTTCAACCCCTCCATCCGCACATAACGTCCCCGTGCCGTGACGAGGTGATCGTCCTGGCCGCCGTCTCCGTTGGTCTCGTGGACGACGTCCGTCCACGTCACACCGTCGGCGGAAACTTGCAGCTTGTACTCTTTGCCGTAGGCTGTCTCCCATACCAACACCATGCGGGCCATGTCGCGGACTGCACCCAGATCAAGGGTGATGGACTGCGGATCGGTGTAGGCGGAGGCCCAGCGCGAATTTAACCGCCCATCCACGGCTTTCTCGCCCGATAGATCGGCGTTTTCCACCGAGGAGACCTCGACAGGCCGCCCAATAGAGATGATGCCTTCGGGGGCAGGAAGCGGCGTAGGGGTGGGCGCCGGCGTCAGCGTAGGGATGGGCGTGGCCGCGACGAGCCACTCCGGGCGCACGGCAAGATTGTGAATGCTGTACGTACTGGTCATAGCGACTTCCAGCCCCCAGGCGTGCAGCGTGTCGAACGTGCCATCCTCCGTCATATCCATATCTGCGCAGTCGCTGTTCCCCGGCCCCCACGACCAGGGCAAGTAGCCGATTTCGTTAAGGGCGCACTGCTCGATGATCGTCCTGTAGGGGATGCAGCAACTACAGCCCGGCCCTTTATCGGCAAACTCACCCACGATGAGTGGCAAATCTAGTTCCACCGATTCCTTGATCTCGTCGATGACGAATTGCGTCACGCCCGCGCCACGCCACGCACTCGGCCACCACATGTGGATGGAGAACATCAGATTGTGGTCGGGATCGATCTGGATGAGGTACGGGCCGTTCTTCTGCAAGCCGTTGATGTCCTGTCCCCAACCAGAGGAATCGATGATCAACGGCACGTGAATGCCCGCCGCCCGCATCCGCCAGATCGCCAGCTCATATCCCGCACGATATGGGTCGTCTTGGACGATGCTGCTGCCGGCTTCGTTGGCGATGTTGATGAGCAGATAAGCTTCGTGCTTCTTGAGCACGGCCAGGACGTCGGGCCGTACCCAGTAATCGACGCAGACGGGTAGAGAATCCCATTCTCCCGTCGAATCGTGGCAATCCACCAAGGGGATTAACCGGTTATTGACGGCGTTGGTGATGGCGACATCCAACTCTTCCGCCGAGCCTTCCGTCAGCCAGACGATGCGCACGACGTTCGCGCCGGTCTTGGCGATTTCGGGGAACGAGGGGATGCCGTCACGGTCGGTATAGATGACCATCTTGTTCACACCGTACAGAATGACCTGGTTGCCAAAGCGATCATAAAGATGGCGGCCTTCAACCCGAAAGCCGGGATATTGACCGGATTGGGCCAATACAGCCGTATGGCTGTCGCCTATCAGCAACAAGCCAAGCATCATCAGCAAACAAACCAGGCCTCCTCGCCACACCCCACCCCGACTTTTGTTCATCACACACCTCTCCCGGATAATTTCACCTGCATTGTAACATAGGTTGGCGAAAAGTAACTATTCAGCCGTCCTTGCCAGGTGGCGAATGGGACTTTGGGGAGGGCACAT
>DAOOGN010000032.1:0-36542 GCA_035415725.1 Anaerolineae bacterium
ACGTCGCCGGCCTGAATCTCGAAATACCACACGCTGCGCCAGGCGTCGGGGACGTCGGCGCGATTGAGGAAGGACAGTTCCGACCAGATCGGTTCGGGCGCGGTCGCGGGGTCGGTGTAGAGATGGGTGATGGTGATGCCGGGGACAGCGCCGAGAGTCACGCTGAGGTTGGTCAGGGTGACGCCGGTGTTGTTGTCGAGCGCCACGCGGACGATGGCACGCTCGCCTGGCCCGAGCACGCTGCTGAAGAGCGTCTTGTCCTCACGCCCGCCGACGTAAGTGGTCCACACCAAATCGCCGTAGCCCCAGCTCTTGATGAAAGGATCGTACTGTGTGGCGAAGTCGCGGGCGTCGTACTCGTCCCGGATTTTGTAGAGGAACATCAACGTGTCGCTGTAGACGCTCACCTGGAGCGGGCCGCCGGTTTTCTCGATGATGCCGTCGCTGCGCAATCCCTCGGCGACGTGCACGTGCGCATCGTAGACTTCGTAGCGGTTCGGTCCGGCGATGGGCTGGCGGTACACGAGTCGCCCGCCATCGTGCAGTTTGAACTGGCCCTCGCGGTTGAAGGGGTAGTTTTCAATGGTCGCCGAGACGATGAACGACGCCCACGAGCCGGGCGGGATCACCTGGCGGAAGTAGAGGTCGTCGTAGGCCACGCCCGTCGTCACGCTGAACAGCTCGCTCGTCCCCGGCCCCACGCTGCGCCACGCATTGTACCACGTCGCGCCCTGCGGCCCGATCTGGATCCCCAGTCCGTGGAAGAGAGGCAGGTCAATCAGGTTCTCGGCGGTGGGGAGGGTCAGGTTGGAGTCGCCGATGTTGTAGGTTTTGCCCAACAACTGCAATTGCGCGTCGGCCAGGCGGGTGGGGATTTCGCGCACGAGCGTCTCGTGCGTCCCGTCGCCGTCCAGGTCGGCCCACATCCCGAAGGTGACGGCGAAGCCGGCATGCTGTTCGCTGAGGGTGCCACAGGTGGCGCAGGAATCCCAGTCCCATACATCGTAGAACGCGGCGCGGAGGGGCAGCGTGTAGGGACGCGACCACACGTCCTGCCAGGTCAGTTCCACTGGGGCGGGAGCTTGCGGGGCGTAGGCCTCGGCGTGGGGCAGGTACTCGCGGTAGGGCACGGGATAGTCGCCGGCCAGCACGTAGACCGAGCCGGCGTCGTAGGGCAGCACTACGGTGTTCTCACGCGGCGTTCCGTGGAAGCGCACCTCGCGTCCGAAAAGTTCTTGTGAATGGATGCCGTAGCGCACGGCGGGTTCTTCATACCAGTAGGCGGGGAAGTCGCCTAAATCCCAGTGCAGCGGCAGGCAGGGGAGCAGCAGTTGTTCATTCACCACCGTGATCGCATCGGTATACGTCGGCGGGATGGTGACGAAGGAACCGTAATCGGTGATGGCGGTAGTCGCATGGAGCGATGGGTCGATGTGGATGCCATAGGTGCTGGTGAAGACGCAACGCGGGCGTTCCGCTTCCGGCAGCGCGCGCCAATCTGCCAGGGTGAGCGTCTGGGTGGGCGAGGTCGCGCCTGCCCACAGCGGATAATCCCGGCGCGCGTCCCAAAGATACGGCTCGTTCTTGATCCAGATCGTCTCGCCGTCGTTGGCGTTGAGGATGACATGCTGGTTGGCGATGTCCACGATGGGCGCGAGCAGGATGGTGTAGTCCGTCATCCCCAGTGAAGCGGCCGGCGTTTCTTCTTTGTTCTCCAGCGGCAGGGACACATCGAGATAGACGCCGTTGTCGGGGATGAGGAAGTAGCGGTCGCCCTCGATGTCGCGGTCGCCGACGAGGCGGGCCGCCATGCGCGCCGTGAGGACGAAGGGGCGATGGCGCGCGGTGGCAGGTTGTCCGTCGAGGTCGGTATAGTACAGTTCGCCGGTTGCAAACGTCCCGCTGCCCGCTGCCAGCGCCTGCGGGTCGGATTGTGCCTGATACGTCAGGGTGACGACGGCATGCGGCGCCGGGTTGCTCAATTCCCAGACGATGACCGTCTCGCCGTCGGAGGTGGTGTAGACGTCCGTGGGCGGCGGTGCTACTGTACCGGTGAGGGTATAGCCCGCGGCCACCTTCTCGGTGACGGTGGCGTCGCCGAGGGGGACGTCCCACAGGTTCTCGATCACCAGCGTGGCGCTCACGGGGACGCTTTCGTAGGCAGGGAAGGTGTGCGGATCGTAGGCGGGGTTCCAGGTCTGGATGGCGTCGCCGTAGAAATCGGCCCAGCCGGAAAGCGCGGCGAGCAGTGCATCCATGAAGAGTGGCAGTTGTGCGCGGCGGGTCGCGTCGGTGGGATGGCCGACGACGCCGATGACCTGGCCTGCGCCACAGGCCACGCGGATGATAGCCGGCACCGCGCCGCCCACGGCGTTGTTGAGTTCGGCGATCACGTCGATTCCTCCGCCGGTGGGGGAAAGACGGAGAACAGGATCATCGAGGATATACAGGCTGGTGGTGAGCCACGACCAGGCCAGCGGCGAAGCGGGCTGTACAACGGTGAGCCGGCCCTGGTTGGCGAAGGCGTCCTCGGCGTACAGTTGGATGGGCGTGTCGAGGTCTACCGTTATGTCCTCCGGCAACACGCCGGCCTGTTCTGCGATCCACAGGGCGGAGCCTTGCGCGTAGAGCGTTCCGCCCGCATTCACGAAGGCGGCTATCGCCTCCAGGGCGCCGGTCTCATGCAGGCGGTCGCGCACGGCGTCGCGGGCGTCGTTGCGGAAGGCGGGGATGATAAGGACGTCGTAGTCGGCCAGAGACGCGGCGGCGTCGGCTTCGGTCAGCACGGTGTAGGGGACGGCGTTGAGCAGGTAGCCTTCGAGCACCTGGCGGATGTCGGCCAGTTCCCACATTGCCATGACGTAGCCGTCGTCGATCTCGATGGGCACGGTGACCGTCGAACGCAGCACGGCCACGCGCCCTGGAAACAGGGCGTAGGCGCGCGAAAGCGGCAGCGTTCCCGCCAACTCGAAGGCCGTGTACGGGTAAGGAGGCGTCGCGCCTTCGCCCGGCGGGACGTACAGATCGCCGGGCAGCGCCGGGCCGGGAATGAGCACGGTGCCGGTCAACGCATCGCTCTGCGCCAGACGATGCAAGCGCCCGCCGGCATACAGGCGCGCCAGCGGCAGCCGGTACGCCGCGCGTCCATCCGCCTGCCGCGCGCCAAGCGGAATGACTACGCCGCCGGGTTCAAGGTCGGCGGGGGCGGCGGAAAGCGAGAAGGTGAGGAGCAGGCCAAGGAGCAAAGGGATGAACACGACCAACGATAAGCGTTTGAGACGCATACGACACCTCCAAATGAATTGCGAATGACGAGACCAGAATTTCTGGGACGAACTTGTATGGTATACTGAATGAAAGACAATCTCCAGAAGTGGGAGGGAAAATGATTCGAATACCTTATACCGGACAGTTGTTTGAAGAGGGCGATCAGATTGTGGCGTTGTGTCCTGAACTGAACGTTTCCAGCTTCGGCGATACTCCGCAGGCCGCTTTGACCGCTTTACAGGAAGCCGTGGAGCTATTCCTGGAAGAGTGCCAGCGTATGGGATGGGAACGTTAGAAATTGTGTTGGAAGAAACCAACGGCCGGGATGAGCCGTGAGCGGTATTTTGAGTTGTTGAAACAGGTGAAGTAATCGGATTTGATAAGGTGCTTGACGTCCTGCCCATCAAAGCGGGGCGTTTTTGTTCCACGCCAGGGCGCAGAATTTATCAAAGAAATTATCTGCGCCCCGGCGCCGCGTCGCTATTGCCGTATCACCAGCGGCAAGAAGACTGTGTCTGTTTGGTTGGTCACGGCCACGGTTTCATCAATCGAACCATCCTGCCCGTGATCAATGTACACCGTCATGTCGCCCTCCCCGTCCCATTCACCGTAGCTCAGATAATGCGTGTCCAGCGGCGCGATGTCCAGGTTGGTGTGCGCGAACTGGGTGGTGCTCTCCGCCCCCGCGAGTTGAATATCCACGCTGTAGACGCCGCTTTCGTCTTGCTGGTTGGTGAAGACCAGGTACTTACTGGCCGTATCCACCCCCAATGCCACCATTTGCCCCGAAATGACGTCCGCGCCCCGGATGGTGAATTGCCCGCTTTGCGCGCTGTCTTCCAGCAGCATGGTGAGAGTAGCTTCCTGATCGCGGCTGGCCTGATAAGCGATCTGATGGCCGTCAGGTGAAAGCGCCACGCGATCCTGGGTGGTTGCATCCAGCACGATACCTTCCACGGTTGCCGCGTGCCCTTCCCCAAAGAAGGACACCACCGGCGTTTCGGTCGTTGTGAGAATTTGCCCGTCCAGCAGCACCGTGTAAGTGTCGCTCAACGGGAAGGTGTAAAATGGCTCCAGGGCCACATCGCCGCCAGCGTCAATGATGGCGACTGCGCCGGCATCGAGGTCGTTGACCAACTTGTTGCCCACATAGCCGATTACACGCCCCTGCGAGTCGGAAATGCTGAGATGCGCCGCGCTATCGGTCCACACGCCCTCATAAGGGAAGCTGCCGATGGCGCGCTGATTGCCGCCGCACCACGGGCACGCCGGCGCGGCGCGATATTGGGAGACGGGAACAATCCCCAGGGTGTGCGTGCTGGCGTCGCCCTGCCAGGTGGCGCTGGCGAAGATTTGATAGCTCCAGGTGTTGCGCCCGGTATCCACCACCACATGCCGGTCAGCGTCATTGGGGTAGTTATTGTCGTAGACGTGAATCCAATAAACGCCGCCGCCCCGGTCGCTGATGGCGTAGGGCGTGATCGCGTGCCCGCTCATGCCGCCGTTCGGCTGCCGCTGCCGCACAAACAGGGTGGGTGGGTCGCCCGCGCCGTTGCTCAGGGCGACGCTCAATTGCCGCAGAATTTCCCTGGGGACGTTTTGCACGCTCTGTGCTTTGACATCCCGCACAGGATTCGTCAACTGTTCCACAAAGTAATAGGCAATGTTGCGCCGCGCATTGGCAAGCGCCAGGTCGTAAGTCCGCGTTGCGCCGCTTTGAAAGTCGCCCGGATTGGCAAACCCCTTGAAGAACAACAGGCTGGTAGACGCCATGCCGTCGCAATGGCCGCCCTTCATCGCGTTGTTCGCCGAGACGTTCCAGGCCACTGCCGCCGGCTTGGGGACGCAGACCCCGAAAACCATCCAACACACGGCGCTGTCGCCAAACATCCGCCGCATATCGCTGAGGGTGTAGTCGCTCAGTTTAACGCCGCCGTAGTTGTCAAAACTGTACCCATTGGGATTGGGACGGAAAGTACTGTCGGGCAGGCTGCCGGTGAAGTCCTGACCGCCGGCATCCGGCCCGACGCTTACCGTGCGCTGCGCTGGGGAGAAGGTGTAGTAGTCCTTCTGCGGTGTGATCGTGTAACTGCCCGCGCTCAGATCGGTGAAAAGGTAGGCGCCGTTGGCATCCGTGGTGCTGTGCTGCCCGGTGTTGAGCGTCACCCGCACGCCGGAGAGCGCCGCGCTGCCCGATCCCGTGACGCGACCGGCGATGCTGTTGAGGCTCTGCGGCGTTGGCACGGTGTAGTCAATGCGGAGCTGAGGATGTTCCTGGCCGGGGCACTGGGCGGTGGTACACTCCCTGGAACGGAAGACGCCGCCGGACGCGGACTCGTTGTTAGCCCAGAGCGTAACGCCGCGATTCGTGCTGCCCTGATACCACTGCTGCGCCAGCCCGGTGATGTCTAGCGTCTGCCAACCGGTCGCGCAACTGAAGGAGGTTGACCCCACACTATTGCCCTTCGCAGGTTGCGCGTTCCAGGTGACGCCGTATTCATCCCAATCACCGGTGATCTCGTAGGCGGTGATGCCGTAACTGCCGGAACAACGCACGGCGTACTGGTTGAGCTGGACTTGCGCGCTGCTGACGCTCGCGCCGGCCGGCAAGGAGGGCAGGTCGAAGCGGATGTAGATGCGGGTTTGCGCCTTGCTGTAGGGCGTATCGTACCCCAGGTACAGGTTTTGTTGATTGCCGGGCGGAGTAGTGGGATAGCCGGCCTGGGCATACGTGTCCGCCGCCGCGTAACCATACACCGTCCCGGATGAAGCCGGCGGGCCATCCGTCGTCGCCGAAGCCGTGTTACTGTACCCGGAGTCGCCATAGGCATTGTAAGCGCGCACGCGGTAGTAATAAGTAGTGCTGCTGGATAAACCGCTGTTGGCGTGGCTGGTGACGTTCGCGCCGACGGTGGTGATCTGCTGCCAGTCGCTGCTGCCGTTGGGCGAACGTTCGATTTTGAAACCGCTCTCATCGCCGCTGTTGTCGTTCCAGGTGAGGTTGATTTGCACCGACGACGCGGCCGCGGCGTTGAGTCCGCTGGGCGCGGCCGGCGTCTGTGTGGGCGGCTGGGTGATGTTGGTGCAAGTGACGCCGTAGTAACTGCACACCCCCTTCACCAACGCCTCGGCGACGAGTCGTTTGAAAGTCTCATCATGGAGCGCGTTGTTGTCGGGCGATTGCATATCCATAAAGGCCACTTCGATGAGGGCGGCCGGCATCCGCGCGTAGTGATTTTCGCCATACCCGCCGTTGGAGGCTTTGACGCCGCGATCGGTCCAACTGCCATTATAGCTGGCGCGGATGGCGTTGACGACGTTGCTGTTGACGGCTTGCGCCAAACTTTGCGCCGAGGCAACGCTATGATAGTCGCCGGTGGTATCGTACCAGGTCTCCGTGCCCGTGCCGCCCCCGCCGTTGTTGTGCAGGCTGATGAGCAAGTCCGCGCCGTAGTGGTTCGCGCCGTAGGGACGGGCCATAATATCTTTGTTCAAATTGGTACTGCCGCTGTTCCAGACGCTACTCGGCAAGCCGATATACCACAGGTATTCGCGCGCAGCTTCGTACCAATGCGGGGAGCCGCTGGGACCGGTCGGGGTTTTATCCATCTGCCGCAGGTCAATCACTGTCGCCCCGACGTTTTCAAAGTATTGTGCGGCATACATCATGATTTCGGCATTGACCAAATCCTCACGGATGCCCCACCACTCGCCGCGTTGCCAGGCGTACGCGCCGTTATCGGTCTTGTCGTACAGACCGTGGCCGGGATTCAGCGCGATCTTCTTGCCGGACAGCGGCCCGGCGGCGGACGCTTGGAGTTCAAGCGGCGTCTCGGCCGGCGCAAACTCAGGCACCGCCATCCCCCAATGGTCGAGCGTCTGGCCTTCGATCTGGAAGGTGACGAAGTAGCTTTGGGAAAGCTGCAACTCCGCGTCGAGAGCTTGAGACAGTTGAGTAAAAACCGCCGGATCGAAGACGCCGTCATCCAGGATTTGGCGGTCGAAGTTGATGAGGATGGCTTCGCCTTCGAGGGTTACATCCAGAAGTTGGGCTCCACGGGATTGGACGAGGGGGTGGTGGGTGAGAAGGTTGGTGATTTGGGAAATGAGAGCATCTGGGTCAGGGTGTGTGGTGGCGGTTGCTGCCACATCTGACGCGGCAGCTAATGCCTTAGACCCCGGCAACCATACGTCGGCTAACATCGCGACAATTAAGACAATACTTCCGATTTGCTTCTTCATCACTGCTCCTTTGGTTGCACTATGACGCAATCTTGCCCACTTTCAGATCGTCCGATAATCTCAACTTGCATAGTGACTTTATTGCCACCACTATTTCCTCAGGCCAGGCCCACTATTGCGAGATGCACTAAGAAGTTTCCTCGCTCTTTCGACTTCCGAAGCACTATTAGGTAGACATTTGGAGCCACTAATATTTATAACATCCTTATTCCCGCCATAGCGTCTATAGTATTTCTCGATTCTGTCTATGCGACTTACTTTGCCATTGTCATTATAATGTTTTATCATGTCTCTGACATTGCCCGTGCCAGCATCGAGTAATACAATTGCAACCGCTTTGATGCTCAAATCCGCACTATACATCAACTGTAGTTTTCCTATCAATTCAATATTGCTAAGGCCTGCTCTTTCTCCCCAAAGAGAATACGAAACTTGTCCTGGGCCAAAAGTGTCTGTTCCCATAACCAAGCCAACATAATCTTCAATTACAGGGGGAATTAAGTGTATCTGTTCATCAAACACAATGGCTTTCAAGAGGGCTTTCCCATTCTGTACATCATTGGGAAAGCATATTCCAGCCACCCTACAAAAACTATCCTCATATTTATCTAACTGCTGGTTAGCATATCCTCCCATGAACAATTCAGCGCCTGTATTATCTATCCAATCAACTATCTTGTTAACAACTTTCTTTGCCTTTGCTACCCCCTTACCTACTTGAGTGCCAACCCACTGTACGCCTTCCTGAACCTTCTGGACACCTTTTGCTGCTTGAGTGCCAACCCACTGTACACCTTCCTGAACCTTCTGGACACCTTTTGCTGCTTGAGTGCCAACCCACTGTACACCTTCCTGAACCTTCTTGGCACCTTTTGCTGCTTGAGTGCCAATCCACTGTGCTCCTCCCTTTACGTTATCCCATATGCTGAAGCCATATAAATCCACATAGTTAATCACATTATTATCAACATATATGTAGGGGTGACCACTAAGTGGATTAAAAATAGACCACAACCATTCATCTTGTTGTAACCATACACCTGTATCTGGATCGTAATATCTTGCATAAAAGTGATACAACCCCGTCTCGCCGTCATAATCCTGCGCGGTATACGCGAACACCTGCAACTCCGTTGTCCCCGCCAGCACCTGCCCGTACTCGTCATACAGGAACGGTGAGGCCAGGTCGCCGGATTCGTCGGTCAAGGCTACCACACTATCCAACCCGTCGTTCTGATACCAATGCCGGTCGCCGGCGAAGCCGGTTTCGGCATTGGGCAGGCGCTCCATTTCTACGGGTCGGCGCAATCCGGTGATGGGCGATGGCGCGAGGTAGTAGTACGTCTCGGTGACGACGCCGTTTTGCTCAAGCTGCGCGCCGATGATGTCAAGGCCGTCGTAGAGGTACGTGAAACGTGAAACGTGAAACGTAAGGAGGATGAGCGAGCCGAGATTGCGGGCTTCGGATTCAGTGACTTCTTTGAAGGTGCGGCGGCCGTAGCCGTCGTAGGTGTAGGTGGCGACCATCGTGACGGTGAGGGCAGTGCTGCCGCTCACGGTCTTGGTGACACCCACCAGGCGGTCTTCGCGGTCGTAACGGTAATCGGTGAGCAGCGTGGTCCCGTCGGTCAGGACTTCAGTTTCGTGGATACGGTCGCCGTTGGCGTTGTAGTCCAACCCTGTTACCGATTTCTGATCACTGATTTCCGTCAACTGATTGGCGGCATTGTAGGTATAGGCGGTCTGCTCCGGCTGCGGGGCGACGGGAAGTTCCGGCACACCTGCGTCGGGCACGAGGACGCTGCCGGTTTTGCTCAAGCGGTTGCCCACGGCGTCGAAGGCGTAAGCGGAGTCACTGGCAGGCGCGTCTGTGGCGGCGTTGACGAGTCGGTCAAGGGCGTCATAAGCGTAAGTATGCACTAACACCTGATTCGGTCCCTGACCGTTAAACGGCGCACGTTCTTCCTCCACACGGACGCGATTGCCCACTTTGTCCAGCGCGTAGCGGTATGCGCTCTGGGGCTGCGCCGCGCCGTTTTTGATATTCGTCATACCCGTGAGCCGCCCGGCGAGGTCATAATCGAAACTGGCAATGGTGTTGTTGAAGTGGCGGATTTCCGTCACCTGGCCCAGCGGATTGTAGGTATAGAGGCTGGCCGCAGCGCGCGGGTCAATGAACGTGGTCAGCCAGTCGTTGGCATTGTAACGATACTGCGTCCGGTAGCCATTGGGGTACGTCAGCCCGGTGAAGTTCCCCACGGCATCATACGTGCGAGTGATGGCGCGGCCCAGCCAATCGGTCGTGGTGGTGGGGCGGCCCAGCGCATCGTAAGCGTGCGCCGTGCAACCGAGCGCGTCGCACATCTGTGTCTCGTGACTTTCCAGGTCATACGTGAATGTGACCGGATGCATCGTCTCCGGCGTCACGCCATAGCTGATTTCGGTCAGCCGCCCGTTGCTATCGTAATCGTAATAAGTGGCGCGCCACATAGCGTCGCGGCGGCGGATGAGGCGGCCGGCGTCATCGTACCAGTATTCCCAGGTGTTATTCAGCGGGTTGATTTCGCGCTTGAGTTGGTTGAGGAAGTTGTACTCGAAGCGCGTGGCGCTGCCGTTGGCGTCGGTGATGACGGTAAGGTTGCCGGCGGGATCGTAAGTGTAAGCCGTCGTGCCGCTCAGAGCGTCGGTCACGGTGATGAGCTGGCCGAGCGCGTCATAATCGTAGGCGGTCGCGTGGCCGTTGGCGTCGGTCACATCGGTGACGCGGCCCAGCGCGTCGCGGGTGTAGCCGGTCACGTTGCCGAGCGGGTCGGTCTGCGCGCGCAATCGTCCCAGCGAATCGTACTCATACAGCGTGGAACGGCCCATAGCGTTGATCGTTTCCACCACATTGTAGGCGGCGTCGTAGTGCAGCGTGGTGGTGTAGCCCAGCGCGTCGGTCGCCAGCACCGGCAGGCCCACTTTGTTGTAGGCAGTGCTGGCGGTGTGCGTGTTGGCGTCGGTCACGGTGAGCGGCGTATCTTCGGCATCGTAGGTGTATGTTGTCTGCCCGCCCATGGGATCGGTGATGGTTGTCACATTGTCGTTCACGTCGTAGACAAACGTGGTCGCAAAGCCGTTGGGCGAGGTGATGACCAGGGTGTTGCCCACCGCGTCATACGCAAATTCGGTCGTCGGTCGTTGGTTGTCGGCCAGGATCGGCGCGGCAATGCTGATCACGCGATCCATTTCATTGTAGGTGTAGTCCGTGCGCTCGTCCAGCGGATTGATGACCGCCGTGCGATTGCCTACTTGGTCGTGCTCGTAGCGGGTGACGTTGCCCAGCGGGTCTTTGACCGCGATCAGACGGCCTTGCGGATCATACGTGTAATCGGTCACTTCGCCGCGCGGGCCAATAGTGCGGACGAGCTGATCTTCGGCGTTGTAGCAGTATTCGGTGCGATTGCCGTTGGCATCAATCAGGTACTTGAGCCGATTGGCGGCGTCATAGACCATCCACGTGGTATGATCCAGCGCATCCGTCGTGGCGATCACGTTGCCATTGGCGTCGTGTTGATAGCGCGTCGTCGCACCGGTAGAGTCAATTGTAGTGACAAGTTTACCGGCTTCGTCATAGTTATAGCGCGTCACGAAACCTGCCGTGTCCGTCATAACCACACGGCGATAGAGAGCGTCATAACCATAAGTGGTCCATAGTCCGGCTTCGTCACGTTCCGCAACTAGCTTGAGGTTGGCATCATAGCGATAGAGCCGGTCGTCGCCGCGCCGGTTGACAGAGCGAGTGAGCAGATCATTGCCATCGTACTCAAAAAGCGAGAGCGCTGTCTTGGGGTCGGTGATGCGGGTGATGTTGTCGCGGTTATCATACGCGAAGGTAACGGTATGCCCATTCGCGTCGGTGTAAGTTGTCTCACGTCCGGCGTCGTCGTAAGTAGACGTGGAGAAGGTCAGGTCGGGATGCGTCGTCTTGAGCAGATTGCCATCGCCGTCATACACATAGCTTGTCGTGCGCCCCTCCGCATCGGTGATGGACGTGGGCTGCCCCCAGGCGTTGTAGGTCGCCGTCGTCTCGCTCGTGTCGGGCGCAATACTGCGGATGAGATTGCCTTGTGCATCGTAGACGTACTGCCAGGTATACCCCAGTGCATTCGTCATCGAAATCACACGATTGTGATCATCATAAGTCCAGCGCGTCACATCCGTGCTGTAATTGGCATTGTCAGGGATGGGATCGTAGCGCGCGATCACATTGCCGCGATCATCGTAGACGTAGGCCGTCGTATTGCCGTTGGCGTCGGTGCGCGCGGTCAGATTGAAATTGGCGTCGTAGACGTTGTGTACCTGGCTGCCGGCGGCATCCTGCTCGCCGGTGACGCGGTTCTGCTCATCCCAGGCGTAGACTTCGACGTTGCCGGCGTTATCCGTGAAGGTCGTCTGGCGGGCGCCGACGTCGTAGCTCAGGTAGCTGTGCGTCCCGCTGGCGTCAATTTGCTCCGTCACGCGGTCGCGGTCATCATAAGTGTTTTGCAGGAAAAGGATGTCTTCCGCGTCCCATTCTTGGGTCATCCGATGACGTTCATCGTACTCGAAGCGGCGGAGTTGTCCATCCGGGCCATTGATGCGGACGAGGTTGCCCTCGCCGTCGTACTCGAAAGTGTAGGCGCGCCCATCCCACAGGCCCAGGCGTGTGATGCGGCTGCTGCTGGATTCTACCGCAATCGCGCGGCCGGCGTCGTTGCGGATGCCGGTCAATGGCGGGCGCGGGACTGCGTTGCCCTCCTGCCAATCATCCTGCCCGCTCAAATCGTAGGTGAAGTGCAGCGCGTTTCCGTTGCGGTCGCGCCATTCGGTCAAGATGCCAAAGCCGCCCACCGTCTCGCTGAACGTCAGCGTCACGTCGTTGGGCGTGATCCACTGCCAGCCCGTGTCGGTCTTTTCCAACCGGTCATAGACGCCGGGGGGCGCATCGTAACGGTCGCCGTTGGGCGTGTAGTGATAGGTGCGCCCATCCGCCAACGCCACCGTCACGGAATGATCCTCATAGACCTGCGCGCGCGCATTATAGGGGAACGACCAGTTGTAGCCGAAGAGATCGTCGCGGGTATCCTGCGAGTTGTAGGTCAACGTCAGGTCCCAATCCAGCCCGCCGCGCGCGGGGATGCGCGTCAGGCGCGCCTGGACGACGTGGTTGCCGGTAGAGAAACTGACCGGGTCGGCCCCATACCGCTGGTAGTTCTGATAGCCCAGGTCGCGCCAGCGTTTGAGCATCTCCGCCGAGGGCGGTGTGGGATAGGGCGGTGGGTTGTTGGGGTCGTCGCCGCAGTACATCCCTTTGGATTCGAGATAAGCACGCACGCCCGCGTAAGCCATATCCGCAATAGAATCGAAATCGATATCGATAATCGGCCAATCGTAGTTGTGATCCAGAAATAGTGTCTCGATATGAGCATAAGCACCCGGCAACGCAACAAAATCAGCATAGGGCAAGACATGATGAGGATAGCCCCAGTGGTAAGGACGGTTCAAATACGCTATCCAAGTGAGCAAGGAATTACCCAGAGCTAGATCGTCACTATCGCCACCGGACCACACAAGAGCCCCTCCATTTTGCGGGTTGCCCCATGGAGACCCTTTATCGGAATTGAAGGCAAATGTCACCAGCGTATCCCCGCCGAACTGTTGGTACATCTGCGCACGCACGGCGGGCAATTCACCGAAAGCTCTTTCGTCTTCTCGCGTGAGCAAAATATCTGCCCGACAGCGATCATTTTGCAAACGCTCTCTGACCGCCTTCGACAGACGGACTGCATACGGGCCTTCTTCTACTCGACCCACACCGGGCCATATTGCCCAACCTTCATTACGGTCAGGATCCAAAACTAACTTCTTAAAAGCGCTTGTGTCGGTCATCGGGCTTTGCGCGGTCAACGCTCTGGCGTGCATCCCTGTACCAGTTGCGTAAATCGCCAGCCGCGACATCATGGCGAATTCGCCGATCGTTTCAACTTCGGCATACATCCAGTTTTCATCCAGGTAGACCGCCGAAGGCACTTTGATCCAATCGTTACGTCCCGGCCCGGTGCGACGATATAGCGAAAGCACGGACAAATCCAGCCCCCACACTTCCTCATCCGTATACGTCTTGGTGATGATGACCGTAGGCGTGTAGATTGACCACCACGGACTCGTATCCGTGAACACCGTCACCTGGAAGGGGAAGTACGTGATCGGCGCGCCGCTGGAAAGCGTTTCCGCTGTGACGGAGAACGATCGCCCGGCGATAGCCAGGTTCGTCGGCGGTTGCATCACGATCGTTTCCGCGTAACGCACTCTGGTCGGCTCGGTGACAGCGATGCTGGTGAACAAAATTTGCGCACTACGGTCAGACGCGCCGATTGTGCCGGGAATGCCTGGATACAGGATCAGTTCATTGGGCAGCGGCGGCGTGTAGTGGCGTGCGACCAGAGGGAGATAAATCGTGCTGGACAATTGCATAGCATTTGATAACGTCGTGTGGGCAGACAACGTCATTGCCGCTGGCGCAGTGCCAACTGGAGAGACGCGCAAGCGCACCGGCAAATAGAGACCTGTGCCGCCTGGTGTGACCGCTAACGCATCATCAACCCGGCTCTCCGCCGCCGCCACCGGTCGCGCCGTCCAGGGGATCATCCCCAACAGCATCGAAACCACCGTCACCACTGACACGGCTACACGTAAGGGATTCCACCGGGATTGCATCATTGAACCTCCATGACGCCAAGACCTTATGCTTGGTACAATGCTATTCCTATTTGCTCAAGGGGGATACACTGTGGCCCCATCATGACACGCGGTATGTACCAATCCAGAGCGTTTTATAGTGTTTTCAAGTGTGTTCCACTGTCCCACCTTGACCATGTAACGACTAATGGAATGTTGTATGAGGAGAGGTTAAAATCATTCAGACTTTAATAATTTTAGCATATATCGGTGTACAACAAAATAGTACTTCAGTCCGGGTCGACAGGCAATAAAAAAAGGTTCTTCAGGGTTGTGTGGGGTCGAAATAAAAAAAACAGCCACGGATTAACACGCAGAGTATAAAAAAGGGGATGTCGCTTTACAAGTCAAGGGGGTGAGGGGGATGAATTGTTTTGGCTGGGGGCGGAGGATTCGAACCCCCACATACGGATTCAGAGTCCGCTGTCCTACCGTTAGACGAGCCCCCAAGGATGTGCCGGCATGGATTCTCTCCATAGACACGCGGCGAGTATACCACCCTTTTTCAAATTGACAAACTATGATGTCTTGAATCCTGGTATCTATTCAGGCCAGTCAACTTGGCGCAACAACTTAGGTTTTGCGCGGATTTTGGTATGCCAGGGGATTTTAGATGACGAGATAGGCGTGTTTCTATAAACCCATCCCCCAAGTCCCGTTCGCCACCTGGCAGGGGCGGCTGGATAGTTACGAATCTTGAACATGAGGCTTGCCAAAGCCTCGAAAACAGGTACAATCCTCCCCAGGAGCCGCTCCTGGCTCCTGGGTCAATAGCCACCGAGGGCACAGAGTTCACAGAGAAAATAAAAAAACTCCGTGTTTTCCAGGGTGGAAATTTTCATGGATGGGGCTGCACCCCAGGTTTGGTTATACTCCCTTTATTTGTGTAGCCCGGATGGGAAAAACATGGACAGCTCAATGACAATGGAATATCACGCGGCGCTGCGCTATTTGTACGGTCTGGTCGATTACGAGAAGCGCCGCATTGAACATTATTCACCGCGCGAGTTCAAGCTCGAACGGGTCGCGGCGCTTTTGGAGCACTTGGGGAATCCGCACCGCGACTATCCTACCATTCATATCGCCGGCACGAAAGGCAAAGGATCGGTCTCGGCGATGCTGGCCTCAATTGCTCAGGTCGCTGGACTGCAGACGGCGCTCTACACCTCGCCACACCTCCATACGTACCGCGAGCGTATGCAAATCGATGGCGAGCCGATTCCGCGCGCTGCCATGGCCGCCTTGTTGACAGAAATACGCCCGGCTATCGAAAGCATCGAAGGGTTGACGCTGTTTGAGGCGACGACGGCTCTGGCTTTTCTCTACTTCGCGCGGCAGAAAGTGGATCTGGCCGTGGTCGAGGTGGGGCTTGGCGGGCGATTAGATGCAACGAACGTTCTTATGCCTGAGGTTAGCGTGATTACCTCGTTGAGCCTTGATCACACCCACGTGTTAGGCAATACCGTGTCCGATATTGCCCGCGAAAAGGGTGGGATCATCAAGCCCGGCGTGCCGGTCGTGACGGCGCCGCAGAAGCCTGACGCCCTGGACATTTTGGAAGCGATTGCCGTCGAAAGGAAAGCGCCGTTAACGATCGTGGGGCAGGATTGGACCTGGGAAGCGTTGCACTACGACCTGGACGGGCAAACGCTGGCGACGCGTCGAGTCGGAGCTGCGTCAGACTTCGCCGGCGTGTATGATCTGTCATTGCTCGGGGATTTCCAGCAGGAAAATGCGACTGTCGCTATTGCCACGGCGGAGATTTTGTCCACGACCGGCCATGCCTGGGCCACCCCTGCGGCGACTCACACCGGACTCAAGCAGGCTCAATGGCCCGGACGGATGGAGGTCTTGCAGCGTGACCCGCCGGTCGTACTTGACTGTGCTCACAATCCTTACTCGGCCCAAACACTTGTCCATTCGCTGAACCTTTGGTTCCCCGGCACGTTGTGGATTCTTATCTTCGGTTCATCCAACGATAAGGACGTAGATGGGGTTTTACAGGCGTTGCTGCCGGGCAGTGAACACGTGCTGATAACTCATTCTTATCATCCGCGGGCCACGGCGCCCGACGTGCTGGCCGGGAAGTGTGCGCGGTGGGGCAAAGAAGCGGAAATCGTTGTCAGTCCTGCTGAGGCGCTGGAAGCAGCGTTGGGGCGTCTCAAGCCGGGATGGGGCATCATCACGACCGGTTCCATCTTTCTCGTTTCAGATGTGCGTGCCGCCTGGGCCAAGAAGGCTAACCTGAGCCTGCCACAGGGAGATTGGGACGACGAGCCGTGGTAGGGCTAGAAATCTAATGAATGCTGGAGAAACGTTAATGGATTGGGATAAGTTACCGTTCATACCCGAAGACCTGCTGGGTGATTTCGTTGCGGAGACGCGGGAAGACGGCGGGCCGTTTGAGGCGATCATTATGCCGCTACAGGAGCTGGTCGTCTATCCGCAAATGGTGACGCCGTTGTATGTGGGACGCGACGCTTCGATGCAGGCGTTGGAAATCGCCGTGCACGAGGACTGGCCTCTCGTTGTCGTGGCGCAGCGCAATGCCCAGGTTGAGGGGTATCCCGACAGCGAAGACCTTTACGGTGTCGGGACGGAGGTCATCATTGCGCGTTCCATTCACCTGCCCGACGGGACCAGCAGCGCCATCGTGCAGGGTACTGAACGGGTGCGTATTCTCGAATATACCCAGAGAGAGCCTTATCTGATGGCGAATGTTAAACCCCTCTCCGAGACGGGTGGGGAGGACCAAGAGCTTACCGAAGCCTTGATGCGGGCCGTTCTGACTATGTTCGAGAAAACAGTGAACCTGAACCAGGCGCTCCCCGAAGAGGCTTACGTGTATGCTATGAACGTGGAATCGCCGGGGCAGTTGGCCGATGTTATCGCGCAAATGATCAATTTGACCCTTGAAGCGCGCCAGGACCTGCTGGAAACCCTCAATGTGACCGAACGTTTGCAGAAGGTGAATGTCCACCTGGCGCGGGAGTTGGATGTTCTTGAGCTTGAGAACCAGATTCACACCAGCGTCCAGCAGGAAGTCGATAAATCACAACGCGAGTATTTCTTGCGTGAGCAACTGCGCGCGATTCAGCATGAACTCGGCGAGACGGATATTTTCACCCGCGATGTGGCGCAACTGCAAGAAGAAGTCAACAAAGTGGCGTTGCCCGACGAAGTGCGCCAGCGGGTCAACGAAGAGTTGTCGCGGCTGGCGGCGATGCCTTCTATAGCGCCGGAAGTCGCCATGGCGCGCACTTACCTGGATTGGCTGCTCAATGTGCCGTGGAGCACAGTCACCGAGGATAATCTGGACATCAAAAACGCTGCAAGGGTCCTGGAATCTCAGCATTACGGTTTGCCGAAGGCCAAAGAGCGCATTCTGGAGTACATCGCGGTGCGCCGTTTGGCGCCGGAAAAGAGCCGCAGCACCATTCTTTGCTTCGTCGGCCCACCGGGGACGGGTAAAACATCGTTGGGACGTTCTATCGCCGAAGCGCTGGGGCGCAAATTTGTGCGCGTCTCTCTGGGCGGTGTGCGCGATGAAGCGGAAATCCGTGGACACCGGCGCACCTACATCGGCGCGCTGCCGGGACGCATCATCCAGACCATGCGGCGCGCCGGGACCCTGAATCCGGTGTTCATGCTGGACGAGATTGATAAGCTGGGGCAAGACTTCCGGGGCGATCCTTCAGCCGCGCTGTTGGAAGTGCTGGACCCCGAGCAAAATCACGCTTTCTCCGATCACTATCTGGAGATCTCTTACGATCTTTCCAAAGTTCTGTTTATTACCACGGCCAATATCCTGGATACGATTCCGCCGGCTTTACAGGACCGCATGGAGGTTATCGAATTTCCAGGTTATACGGAGGAAGAGAAAGTCGAGATTGCCAGGCGTTTTCTGCTCCCACGTCAGGTGGAACTCAATGGCTTGGAGGAGCATCCGCCTCATTTCCCCGTCTCAACGTTGCACACCTTGATCCGCCTGTACACGTATGAGGCCGGCGTGCGCAACCTTGAGCGGGAGATCGGCAGCCTGTGCCGCAAGGCGACGCGGCGGTTAGCGGAAAATAAACGCCCGTTGACCATCGTGACCGGGAAAACCGTCGAGAAATACCTGGGCCCGCCACGCTTCCGCAGCGACAACCTGGAGAAGCAGGATGAAGTGGGGGTGGCGATGGGGTTAGCCTGGACACCCAACGGCGGAGATCTGTTGCCGGTTGAAGTGGCCCTCGTCCCGGGCAAGGGGAACCTGATTCTGACGGGACAACTGGGGGAAGTGATGCAGGAATCGGCGCAGGCGGCCTTGACCTATCTGCGCTCAAAAGCGGCCACGCTGGGTATCCGGTCGGAGGTCTTCGAGAAGACCGACGTTCACATCCATCTGCCGGAAGGGGGGATTCCTAAAGATGGCCCTTCGGGCGGGATCACCATGGCGGTCGCCTTGTGCTCGGCGTTTACCGGGCGGCCTGTGCGTCATGAGGTAGCAATGACCGGCGAGATCACGTTGCGGGGACGGATTCTGGCCGTGGGGGGTCTTAAAGCGAAACTGCTGACGGCGCACCGGGCGGATGTAAAGAAAGTCCTGTTGCCGGCACGCAATGCGCCGGATTTGCAGGAAATTCCACGGAACATTTTGAAGAAACTCGATTTGGTTCTGGTAGAAAACATGGAAACGGTCCTTGAGGAAACGCTCTTGCCACTGCCGGTGCATCCGCCGCCCGGGGAAACCCCACCGGTGGTATCCGCTGAAGCGGCGTGACGCCAGCATAAAAACACAGAGGCGCGGTCTCCACGGCGCCTCTGTGTTTTTGTGCGGTGGGAACTCAGTATTGGGGCTTCAAAACCCCGTAGTTGCCGTCTTCACGGCGATAAATCACGCTCAGACGGCCGTCGTTGCCGTCAAGATAGACGTAAAAGAGGTGATCCAGCAATTCCATTTGTTCGATGGCTTCTTCAGGTGTAATGGAGTGGACCTCAAATTCCTTGATGCGCACGATAGTGGGGACAGTTTCCTCTTCGGCGCCTTCTTCAATTCCACCCTCCAACTGTTCAGCGGTGACAGTGGTCGGGCGACGCTTGGCTTTCCGCCCCTTATACCGCTCGACCCGCCGATACATTTTATCCATGACCGCATCGATAGCAGTAAAAATGTCCCCGGAGCGTTCTTCGGCCCGCAAAATAGCCTTGGGAACATTGATGGTAATTTGCGCTACCATGCGCCGTGAACTATCCCGCGAGTTACTTTCGGAGAGATCGACGCGGATAGTCTCGAGCGAAGGCAGAAAGCGTTCAAACTTGGCGACCTTCGCCTCAACATAGTCACGTAACCGTTCTGTCAACTCTAAATTTCGTGTGTAAATTTGCAACATTTCCATAACAATCCTCCTTAAAAAGTTAGGTTCTCTGGAACTTGGCGTGGTGATGGAAAAATGGCTTTAGTTTTTGCCTCAGATGACACGGATTACGCTGATTGTTGATACTTGGCGTGTCAATCCGTGGCCGGGTTTCTTATTTTGACCCCACGAAATCCTGAGGAACCAAAAGTTAGGATCAGGGTGCCCGCGCCAGCGTAAACGCATTGACGCTCTTGGCTCCATTGGACATCACCACCACAGCACAGGCTTCTAAAGTTGCGCCTGTCGTGGCTACATCATCAATTAACGTGACGCGCTTTCCATCCAGTTGAGTACGTGCACTATACACAAAAGCATTGGCAACGTTCTTTTGGCGTTCTTCGCGGTTCAGTTTGGTTTGTGACATGGTGTCGCGCACCCGGGTCAGCACCCCCTCGGCGACCGGAACGCCTATCTGACGTCCCAGTGCCTGGGCCACCAGGGCGGATTGATTGTACCCTCTTTTGGCTTCGCGGTTGGCATGAAGGGGCACGGGGATCAGCAAATCACTCTCCATTTTGTGGTAGCGCCAAACCTCCGCCATCCGTTTAGCCAGCGGAGAGAGGATGTCGCGCGCTCCGCGGTATTTCAAAGCATGGATGACATCGCGGACTTCGCCTTCGAACAAGAACGTGGCTCGAATGGGAGCCACGTGAAGGGGAGTCGTCTGGCATACCTGGCAGAGTCTCTGACTGCTCTCCGGGCGTCCACAGCGGGGGCAGAGAGGAGCGTAGAAAAGAGGGATACGTTGGGCGCAGTCAGCGCACAACCAGACCCCTACTTTTTTGCAGACCACACAGCGTGGGGGAACAAAAATATCTAAGACCCGGCGATATAACCCCCAACTGCCATGTAAGAGGGTTTTCATAGCCTCTGTATCGTGTGATGTCAGTATACTCACGGCAAAACCTTGACAAACGGCATTGGTTTTTGCCACGGATGACACGGATTGCACTGATTTTTTTATATTTGGCGTGTCCATCCGTGCAATCCGTGGCCGGTTTCTTATTTTGACCCCACGAAATCCCGAAGAACCGGTTTGAGTTTTACAGTCTGCCGTACACCGGGCGGAATCCGCCCGGATTCGCCTGACGACGTTCCACAACCTGGCTACTAACCGCCAAATATTCCGGAGTTCATGATTTGCAGGATGGCCGGGCCGAGCAACACGATCAAAATGGTCGGAAAGATGAAGAAAACCAGGGGAAACATCATTTTGACCGGCGCCTGGCGGGCTTTTTCCTCGGCGCGCTGGCGACGCTTCATGCGCATCGTATCGGATTGAATGCGCATCACCTTTGCCATACTGACACCCAACGTATCCGCCTGGATAATGGCCGCGACGAAGGAAGTCACGTCGGGGACATCCATGCTGTTAGCCAGGTTGCGCAATGCTTCACGGCGCAATTTGCCGAGCTGCATCTCCTGCACCGTTTTTGTGAAAGCTATGCTGAGTTCGTTATCCCATTTCTCGGCCACTTTCGCCATCGCGGCATCAAACCCCAGTCCAGCTTCTACGCAGATGGTTAAGAGGTCTAGTGCATCCGGTAGAGCTTTGATGACTTCCTTTTGACGCTTTGAAATTTTGGACCCCAACCATACAGACGGTAACGAATATCCCAGGATGAAGGCGACCACAATCACCAGCAGGCGCTGGATGACCGGTAAACTCGAGGCAAAAGCAATCGCTAAGGAGGCGACACCCAGGACGATGGCGGCGGCCATCCGATAGCCGAGGAACATCGTCGGTTTAACTTTGTGGGCGATGCCGGCCAGTTCGAGTTTGTGCTGCGAGGTTTCAAGGGTGTGTTGCGGGGTGAAGCGCTGCGCCATTTTGCTCAACGCCTCGACCATGGGAATCAGCACGCGCTGAGTAAAGGGTTGGGAAAGTTCCAGTTCCTCCAGAGTGACCGACTGTCCCAGAGCCGCCAATTCGTTCAGGCGGTCGTCAATGCTTTGGGCGGGGCTGGCCCGGCGTCTGACAACGACAATCCCGACGGCAATGATCAACAATATGGCGATCACCACAATGGCACTTAACATCGTGACCTCCCTCTATACTTCAATATTGACGATTTTGCTGATCATAAAATAGCCCAGGCCGATCATGACGAGCGAAACACCGATCATAATCCAACCACAAGGCTCGGTAAACAGGGTCCCCATGAAGTCAGGATTGACCATGTAGATGAACGCCGCCATAGCAAAAGGTAATCCGGTAATGATGTAACCCGTCATCCGCCCCTGGGAAGTCATCGCTTTGATTTCACCTTTGATGCGTACCCGCTCGCGGATGGTAAAGCTAATGGCGTCCAGAACTTCTGCCAGGTTACCTCCTACTTCGCGCTGCACACTCATCGCCGTCACGACCAGATCCATATCGGCGCTGGGCATACGCCGCAGCAAGTCTTCCATAGCGGTATCGAAGGGCACCCCCAGTTGCAATTCCATCACGACACGCCCGAACTCTTCTGAGATAGGGGCCGGCATCTCTTCAGAGATGACTTCCATGGCTTGCATCGTGCTATACCCGGCGCGCAGTGAGTTCACCATTAAGTTCAGAGCATCGCTGAGTTGGTTGTTGAAATCTTTGAGACGCTTGCTGGTGCGTGAGGAAAGATAAATGCGGGGGACGAAAAAACCACCTATGATGCCCACCGGCACCAGGATAATACGCTTCATCACAAAGAACAGGAGCCCGGCGCCAACAGACACGATGATGGTCATGGTGATGAACTCACCTACCGTCCATTTGAGGTTGGCACGCGCCAATTGCGTAGCCAGGTTTTGGGCAAATCCTCGTCCGGCGACCGCCCGGTCTACGGCGGCGCCTACAGCCGATTCGCGCTTCTTCCTTTCCTTTTCAGGTTTGTTTTTCTTACCGGCGCCCCCCAGTCGTTTTTCAACCAGTTCCTGCCCTTGCGTCCTGTCCGATAGGCCCACGATAAGCAAAACCACCGATAAGGCAATAATCACAATGCCAACGATTATAATGGGGTCCATAGCTTATGTGCCTTCCCTGTGTCTTGCGGTGAATATTTTAAAAACGCGTGCGTTGCGTCACGCCAAAGATAGACGGCGGTAAGTGAATGTCAGCCTCTTCAAGTTTGCTCATGAATTTGGGGCGAATCCCGGTTGGACGCAGGCGTCCGATGACTTTGCCATCCTCATAGCCGGTTTGCTCAAATTTGAATATCTCGGCTGTGGTAATCACATCGCCCTCCATGCCCTGGATTTCAGTGATGGAGACGACGCGCCGCGAGCCGTCGCGCATACGTTCCAAATGCACGATTAGTTCGATAGCCGAGGCAACCTGCTCGCGAATAGCCCGATGCGGCAGTTCCATCCCGGCCATCAACACCATAGTTTCCAAACGCGAGAGGGCATCTCGCGTATTGTTGGCGTGGAGCGTCGTCATGCTCCCTTCATGGCCTGTATTCATCGCCTGGAGCATATCCAATGCCTCCCCCCCCGCGACATTCGCCGACTACGATGCGATCCGGGCGCATCCGTAGAGAGTTGATCACCAAGTCCCGAATGCTGACTTCACCTTTACCCTCGACGTTGGGGGGACGGGATTCCAATGTCACGACATGTTCCTGCCGGAGTTGTAGTTCGGCCGCGTTCTCAATGGTGATGATGCGCACGTCGGGTGGAATGAAGCTGGAGAGCACGTTCAAGAAGGTCGTTTTGCCGGTCCCTGTACCGCCTGAGACGACAATGTTGATGGCCGCGACGACGCATGCTTTCAAGAACTCAACAGATTCCTCGGTAATGGTGCCAAAGCGGATGAGGTCTTCGATGGTCAATGGCTTCTTGAAAAATTTGCGGATGGTCAAGGTGGGACCATTGAGAGCAATCGGGGGAATGACGGCATTCACCCGCGAGCCATCTTTAAGCCGTGCATCGACGGTCGGGCTGCTTTCGTCGATGCGCCGTCCCAGAGGCGCCACAATGCGCTCGATAATCCGCATCAGGTGCTCGTCTGATTCAAAGGCCAGGTTCACGCGCTGCACTTTGCCGGCGCGCTCAATGAAGACCTTTTTGGGGCCGTTGACCATGATTTCCGTGATGCTGTCGTCGGCCAGGAGCGGTTCTAGCGGCCCCAAGCCGATAATTTCCGCCACAATCTGCTCAAAGAGAGCATCGCGCTCCTTGCGTCCCAAGATGATGCTTTCTTCTTGCAGGATGGCATCATAGAGTTCCTTGATCGTCGCGCGCACTTCGGCAGTTCGAGATACATCCATGGAAGGATCCATTTCGCTGATCAGACGATTCTGCACGCGGGTTTTCAGGTCCATGTAAGCGTCGCGCGCGCGGGGCACGGCGCGACGTTGTACTTCGCCGGAAGCGCCGCCGGGCGCAGACTCCGGGGCGACGACAGGGGGCGCGGTTGGAGAGGGAGAGGTGGTCGGCTTCTTCTCAATTCTGCGTAAAAGTGACACAGTTCATCTCCATAATTTGGTTACAAAAGACGTCCTATGCCAGGGCGTTTTTGCACTTCACTCGCCGGTGCCGCTTCTTCTACGACTTGCGTGAAGTGCTTTTGTATTTCAGTCGCAAAGTTCATGAGCGCCTGTCCGATCGGTGTGCGGGCGTTCTTCAGGATAAGAGGTTCACCATAATTGGCAGCGCGCAGCGCAATGCGCTCGTCATAGGGAATATGCGCTATGGCAGGTATCATGGCACGTTCAATGGCTTCTGGCTGGATACCCATGCGTTTATTATCCACACCATTGATGACCAGAGAAACCCTGTCCATCCCATAGCTGAGCTTCTGCAGCAGACCGATGAACTGTCGCGCCCCACGAATTTCCGGAATGACCGGACGTGTCACGATGACAAACAGGTCGCTGACGTCGAGAGCGGCAAGGATGACATCGTCCACCTGATGGGGCGTGTCAAGGATGACATAATCAAAGTCCTGCCGTATGAACTCCAGGATGGCTTTGAGGCGGGCGTTGGCTCCGTTCTCTTCAACGGCGCTGTCCTTGAATACTTCAGCGTCCTCAGGATTGGGCGGAGCTACGAGAATTTGCACGCCGGAAGCGTGCGACACCAAAATAGTTTTGAGGAGGTCTGAATCCAGGTCCTGAGCGTGAGGCGCGAGATCGGCCAGGGTGCGCGTGGCCTGGAGTTTCATGAAGATGGCAACGTCGCCAAATTGGAGGTTCGCATCGACTAGGCATATTTTGGAGTCGGCGCCCAGGAGGGTTTGCAGGGCGATAGCCAGGTTGACGGCCAGTGTGGTGCAACCGGTGCCCCCCTTGGGACTGTAGAGGGTGACGATCCTCGCCTCCGTGGCGCGCGCCACGGAAGGTATCGCCTGTGACTGGCCGGCACCGGGGGTGACCAAGGGGCCGGTGCCCATCTTCTGCCGCAGTTTGTACGCACGATGGATCGCGTCTAACAACTCATCGGCGCTAGGGGGTTTGGTCAGGTAATCCCTGGCGCCGGCCATCATGGCGCGCCGCATATAGTCGGTCTCTCCCTGCACCGACAGCATAATGACCTGTACGGTGGGCATCACTTCAATGATTTTCCCGGTTGTGGCGATGCCATCCATGCCGGGCAAATTGATATCCATCAATACGACATCAGGGAAAGCCTGCGCAATGATCTTCAGCGCTTCTTCACCGCTGCCGGCCATCGCCACGACATCGATATCCGGGTCAAACGAGAGCAGTTTGCGCAACTGCTCGCGCGTTTCCGCGATATCATCGACAATCATTACCCGAATTCTATCGGCCATTAATTATTCTTTAATCCTTTTCGTGAAAGATATAGCCGACTCACCGGAAAGTCAAGTCCCCGGAGCAAAACCTTCAAGGGTTTATAGCGATATTCAGGACGGTGAGATTGGATTCCTTTCAGTTATCTATGATGAGTGTAGCATGACCTTAAAGCGATGTCAATTCAGGTTAACGCGCGAACTCGTTTATAGCGCGTCGATCTCGGCCACCTGGCGCTCCAGCCACTTTTGGATGTTGGTCAGTTCCTCCCGCATGTCGAGTAAACTTTTGCGTTCGGCGCGGACAAAGCGGGTGTAGGGCGAAATCGCATTTTCGATTTCGTACAGCGCACGCTCCAATTCACGGTTGAATTGGGTGTTCAGGGTGTCCATCAATTGCGTGCGCACGACTGCAATCTTCTCGTGGAGTTCGTTCTTCACGGCGCGTTTTTTGGCCGGGATGACAAACAGTCCGAGCACGGCCACGGTTCCCGCCGCTAAAACACCGGTCAAATCGGCGGCGGTCGTCGTGGCAATGGTGGTGACGATAGCGCCCAGGCTTAAGGCGCTGACCTCGATCATCGCCGTCCCGGCGACCGCCTTTTGCACGGTGTCAGCAATGCGGGTGGCTTCCCCCATTTTGTCGTAGCTTTCCAAAGCCTGTTGAGTGACCTTCCCCACCGTGTCCAGCAAGTTCACACGGTCGTAGACAAAAGTTCCCCCCACCTGTCCGACGATGCGTTCCGCGTATCTGTCCCGCCGGTTCAACACATGCTCCTGGACGGCTTGCCATTGTCCAAGGTTGCTGCTCACCAGCCAGTCGATGATTTCATTGACCCGTTGTTCAAGCACCTGCGGCGCGTCACTGACCACCTGGTGCGCGAATTCATCCTGCAATTTGGACTTTTTCATCAAATCGAAGATATGCAGGAGTTTTACGGTTTCGTCGAAGTAAGCTATGCCGCGATTTTCAAACTCGTACAACACATTATCCACATCCGCCAGGCGGAAACGGAACTGTTGTTTCATGTCTTCGCGGTACATGGTGCTCTCGCGTTCTATATCGTTGATCACCGCGAAATCTTCGTCCAGCATGTTCAATCTGTCCTCGATCACGTGCGCGTATTTGTCGATCAGGTGCAGGGCGACGCCGACAGGGTTGCGCAGCTTGAGGCGGATACGCTCTTTCTCATCCAAGGTGTCGATGATATAGTGTTCCAGGGCCTCAATTCCACTGGCGGCAAGCAGGGCGCTGTCCGACGATTGTTTGGCCCGCAAAGCCTGGCGCGCGGAAATAGGGAAGATTTCGGGCGTAAATCCTAACAGAACCAGGGCGTTTTCGGCGATGAACTGCTTGATATGCTCCACCTCTTCGGCTTTCTCCAGGATGTCGATCTTGTTAAGCACAATGACGACTTTCTTCCCCCAATCACGAATCCGTTCCAGGAAAGCGCGCTCGCTCTCCGTAAAAGGACGATCGACGGAGGTGACGAAGAGCACCATATCGGAGCGCGGGACGAATTCCTGGGTGAGGGCTTCGTGAGCACGATGGATTGCGTTGGTGCCGGGGGTATCTACGATGTTGATCTCCTCTAACCAGTCGACCGGCGCTGTGTAGATGTCTACCGAGGAGTCGATGGCTACTCGTTCAAAGCGGTTACCGTGTTTGAGAAGATGAATGCGGGTGGTGGTGGGGGTAACGCCTTCTTCCAGCAAGGCTTGCCCGAACAAGGCATTGATGAAGGCACTTTTCCCGGCGTTGAATTCTCCCACCACGACTAACAGGAAAAGCTCATCCAGTTGGCGAACGGACCGTTCCAGGGCGGCACGATCTTCAGGCGCGGCGGAGAATTGTGCCAGAGCGATTTGCAGGTTAGTCAACCAGTGTCGTTCGACGCCTATCAGCGCTTCTTCAGCAGGACTTAGGATTCTTTGCTGCATACCGGTCCTCTCCATAGTATAGAATCCAACCTTTCACAGATTGTCAGGACTTACGCCGCTGAGGGGTGGGGCAAGGGTGTTGGGGTGACAAAAAGCCATTGTTTTGCGTAAGTCCTCATTGTTTTAACTGATCTTTTACTAGTATGGTCACATCTACAGAAAAAGCAAGCGCAAGCTGCTGGAACTTTACCCTATGACAAGCCTGTGGATGAAAAAAAGGCCGTCTGAGATTTCCCGGGCGGCCTGGTGTGTCACTGGTGGAGATGGCGATTATTTGTGGGTTGCTTCCAGGACCTTGTCGATGAGGTTGTGTTCCACACCTTCTTGCGCCGTCATGTAGTAATCGCGGTCGGTAAAGCGCCCGATCTGAGCGTCATCCATGCCAGTATGCTTGCGCAGTAGATTATTGAGCAGTTCTCGCATCCGCAGGATCTCTTTGGCTGCGATTTCGATGTCGGTTGCCTGTCCCTGGACGCCGCCCAGCGGTTGATGGAGATGGATGGTCGCGTGGGGGAGGGCGTACCGCCGTCCCTTTGTCCCTGCCGCGAGTAACACCGTCGCCATGCTGGCCGTCATCCCCACCGCAATGGTGGAGATCGGCGCCTGAACCAACTGCATCGTATCATAGATCGCCAGCCCGGCCGAAATTTCTCCGCCCGGTGAGTTGATGTAGAGGGAGATTTCACGCTCGGCATCCTCGCGGTCGAGGAAGAGCAGTTTAGCCACGATCTCGTTGGCGATCAGGGCGTTGATAGGCGTTCCCAGGAAGACGATGCGCTCCCTGAGCAACACGGAATAGATGTCATAGATGCGTTCGCCGAGTCGGGTATCTTCGATCACGTAAGGGAACATAGGTGTCTCCTCATTGTTCATGCCTGCAGCGTGCCTTCTTTCTGTATGGAGGACTGTATGGAGGACTGCATGGAGGATTCCTCCGTTGTTATCGAATCCGCGATGATTGGGGTGGCTTCGGGGTTGGTGATGATTGCTTCCGGCGCGGAGCTGGGAGCATCCACCTGACCGCGCGCGATCTTTTCGAGCTGCTCCAGGGTCTTGCGTCCCAGAACGGTCAGCCGCAAATTGCGCCCTAGCGGAGAATCCAGTGCAAAGCGTTCGCTTCCGATAGACCCGGCCTGGCCTATCGATGTCATCACGGTGTTGAACTCCTGCACGACTTCGTCGTCGCTGACCTGGATGCCCTGTTCGGCGGCGAACTTGCTCAAGACCAGAGAGCGTTGAATGTCACTCTCTGCCTGGGGCGTCAGTTGTTTGCGAAATTGCTCCAGCGTGACCCCCTCCAATTGTAGGGCGTCCTTGAGGTCCATATGCCGTTCGCGCTGAACGCGATTGTTGGCATTTTCGATCATCTCATCGAGTCGGTGTTCGACCATGACGGGAGGATAGCGTACAGCGGATTGGGCGACCAGCACCGCGATCAGACTATCGTGGTACGCTTCTTGGGCCTGATATTCTTTCGCTTCCCGCAAGCGAGTCTGGATGTCATTCTTCAAATCTTCCAGCGTCTCAAATCCACCCACCATGTTAGCCAGAGCGTCATCCAGAGGAGGCAAGACGCGCTCGTAGACGCCTGTGACCTTCACATCGAAATTGGCTTCAACGCCACGCAGTTCTTCCGCGCTGAAATCAGCCGGGAAAACGACCGTAAACACTTTCTCCTCATTGACGTTCATACCGACGAGGGCTTCCACGAATCCCGGGGCGATGAACGGCGTATCTTCCTTGAGTATGACCTCAATATCGTTTTCATCGACGATGACTTCATTGTCGACTGTGCCGACGACATCGATGCGGACTTCGTCGCCAAATTGAGCGGGACGTTCCAGCGCTTCCAGGATCGCATGGTCGGTGCGCACCTGCTCCAAGACATTGGACACTTCTTCATCATTGATCACGACGTCGGTCCATTCCTGTCGCAGGCTGTAATAGTCGCCCAGCGTAACCTCGGGTTCCAACGGAACGCGCAGGGTAAAAGTCAACGGCGCGGGGGCGATTTTTTCCAGCGCGCCTGGCCCATAGGGTTTTATGTCGGCCTGCTCGATCACTTGAGGGTAAATCTCTTCGATGAGTTTGTCGGCAGCCTCTTGCAGAATGGCTTCCTCACCTACATAGTGCAGGACTTTCGTGTAAGGCGCCTTGCCTTTACGAAATCCGGGGATATTTATTTTCCCGGCAATCGTGTGTGCCGCCTTTTGCATGGCTTGCTTGACCGTATTTTCCTCGACTTCTACATTAAGAAGCGCTTCATGGGTATCCAACAGTTCTTTTTTGATTTCAAACACGCCTGTAACCTCCCTAACAAATCGTAGCGATTATAACACACTCTTGAGGGAATACCAATCCGTGTTTAGGCTCACTGGGGCCAGCACAAAAAGAAAATATAGATTTGACAAAACGCGCTTATAATGCTACAATCTTAATAGTTTTATTGCCTGGCGCAGTCGAAGTCTTCAACCCTGGTTGCGTCCATCACCGGAGAACAGTAGTCATGCAAGACACGAGACAGCAGATCTTAGAAATTCTGAAACGCCACGGCGAGGTCACCGTGCGGGAACTCAGCCACGAACTCGGTTTGACCAGCGTCACCGTGCGCCATCATCTGGAGATCCTTCGTTCGGAAGGGTACATCACCGAACCTGAAATCCGGCGTTCCAGCCGTCCGGGACGTCCGCGGTATGTGTACCGCCTGACCTCGACGGCTGCCGACCTCTTCCCGAACAACTACAGCGGCCTTGCCGGCGCGATGTTGGATGCCCTCAAGGTCTGTATGTCTCCCGAAGAACAGCAAACCTTCTTGCGCGAGACGGCCAAATGGATGGTGGCCGACGTCGGCAATAGGCCGACCGATCGTGACACGTGCATGGACAGCGCTCTGGCTTTCATGAACCAGCATGGCTTTGTCGCGCGTTGGGACAAGAATCGGGAAGGCCGTTATTTCATCTATGTGAGCGGTTGCCCCTATCACCACGTCGCGCAGGCTCACACGGAAACATGCCAGATCGACCAGTTCATCATCAAGCAGTTGACGGGGGCCGAGCCGCAGCGGACTCAGGGAACGGCACAGCAAGGGGGGCTGTGCGTTTACGAAGTTATATGGAATGACTGAAAAATCTCCCCTTCCCAGGGGGAAGGGGAGATTTTTGTTGGGGGTGTGGCAGGCGGCTTCGCCGCCTGCCACACCCCCATTTTTTCGTCCTCTTCTTCCCCGCTTGCGGGGGAGAAGAGGGTGGAGGGGATGAGAGGGTCATCACCGATGGCCGAAGTGTCAACCCATTATGCACCATTCCCCAAAGTCCCATTCGCCACCTGGCAAAGGGTGGCTGAATAGTTACCTTTTACGCACCCTTAGACCGTCCACAGCTTTTCTTGAGGGTGGCTTAAATACTCCGCACCGCTGCTGGTGACGACAACGTTTTCTTCACGGCCAATATGTCCCCGCCCCGGCACCTCCACGCCCAATTCTATCGCAAAGACGTTCCCTTCTTCGACAAGGCCTTCAATGGAACTACCGTAGCGTTCCCACTTGGGGCCGAGGACGGTGGCGCCATCGTGGGCGGTGTGCCCGATATGATGGCCGAAAGCGTGCCGATACTCAGGATATCCGGCTTCAACCAGCGTGCGGCGCGCTATGGCGTCGACTTCCCATCCCTGGACGCCGGGTTTGAGTGCTGCACGCCCGGCTTCGAGGGCGGCGGTGGCAGCATCCCACGCGCGTTGGATATCGGCGGGAATGGTTGTTTCACCTGGCGTATGCAAGTACCACGTCCGTTGCAGGTCTGAGACGAAGCCGTAACACGAAATTCCGAAATCGATGTGGATCAGATTGCCGGCCTTAGCACGCAGACCGGCGGGCATTGCGTGCCCCACTGCCGAGTCGGGGCCAACGGTGACGACAGGGCAGTACTCCCATTCCCACGCCGGGCCGTAGCCGTTTTCTGTCAAGAAATTGTGGAGGAAATCGGCGACCTCCATATCGGCCACGCCGGGTTTGATGAGACGTTTCAGTTGCTCCACCCCCGCTTCTGTCCGTTCCACGGCGACGGTGATGCGTTTAATTTCTCCGGTCGTCTTGCGCCCGCGCAGCGCCGTGATGAGCGCTTCCGCAGAAACCAGCCGCGCGGCATACGGCGTGGATGTCAGCATCCGTGAGAGCAACCGAAACATACCGTAGGTCAACCCATCCGCGGCAGGATCGCCTTCCGAGTAGTTGATGGCGATGCGGTGCGGATTGAGCGCCTCGATTTCGGCGATGAGGAGCTGTTGCAATGACTCATCGTATCCGCTGACCCGCGTGTAGGCGCCCAGACGCTCCACGTTGGGGACATCGTAACGCCCCACAATGGCGATACACGTGCCGCTCTTGTGGATCATCAATGCGGAAGTCCAGGTCAGATCGAAACCCAGGATCAGGTCCATCACCGGGTCGTGCACCTGGCTTGTCTCGCGCACAAAAGTGATCCACAGATCGATTTTCTTCTCCTTGAGGATTTGCACTGCCTGCGCGGTCTTTTCGCGCACAATCGTCGTAGCTTCAAACGTCATTCCCATCTTTCATCTCCATTGTCAAATTTTCAATCTTCCAATCTCTCACCGGTCAACCGCTCATATAGGGCTTGAAATTCTTCGTTGGAATAGTAATAGATCGTCACCTGTCCGCCCTTTCGCCCTGTCTTGAGCCGGACGCGCGTGCCCAGGGAAGCCTCGAAGCGTTCCTCGAGTGCGTGGATTTCAGGCCAGGGCGCGGCCTGGGACTTCTTATGGCGACCGAACTGCTGCACCAGGCTCTCAACCTGGCGGACGTTCAACCCTTGCTTGAGGATGACTTTCAGGACGGCATCCTGATCTTCTTGACGCGGCAGACCCAACAAGGCGCGCGCATGTCCCTCCGTGATGGTCCCGTCCATCAGGGCTTCCTGTACCGCCGTGGAGGCCAGCAGTAGCCGCAACGTGTTGGCGACCGCCGGTCGGCTTTTTCCCACGCGCCGGGCGACTTCTCCCTGCGCCAGGCCGAATTCTTCGACGAGGTGTTTGTAAGCCAAGGCTTCCTCAATGGGGTTGAGATCGGCGCGCTGCACATTCTCCACCAGCGCCAGTTCCAACATCTGCTGCGGGGCGACGTCCTTCACGATGACGGGCACCCGCTGCAGACCGGCGAGCCGTGCCGCCCGCCAGCGCCTTTCCCCGGCGATAAGCTGATAGTGTCCGTCGGCAGTGTGGGTGACAACGAGCGGCTGGAGGATGCCATGTTCGCGGATGGAGTCGGCCAGCTCGTGTAAATCTTGTTCGAGGATGGGCATACGCGGCTGGTGTGGATTGGGCACGATCGCCTCCACCGGCACATCCTGCAACCCGCGCGGTGGCTCATCCTCTACCGGAATCAGGACTTCCAGTCCCCGGCCTAATCCTCGTTTTGTCATAACCGATGGTCCTCTTTCTCCTCTATTCGCGCCCATGCGTGGCGCAATAATCCCCGTCGGGGTAAGCATGATGACGTCCTATTCATTTTAGCATGCTTGCGTGAGATCACAATCAAGGAAGGGCATCAGAGCATAGTGCAAGTGTAACTCTTCAGCTACTCTTGCCGGGGGGTGACATTTCGGCCAGAGGCGATGACCCTCTCATCCCCCAGCCCCCTTCTCCCCCGCAAGCGGAGGAGAAGGGGGCGAAAAAGCAGGGGTGTGGCGGGCGGCGAAGCCGCCCGCCACACCCCTACCCAAAATCCCCTTCCTGGTGGAAAGGGGGGCAGGGGGAATGGGCTGATAGAAACATGCCTATCGCGTCATCCAAGAGTCCTTTGCCTACCAAAATCCGCGCCAAACCTGGCATGGAATAAGTGGCTTCGTCAGGTTTACAGGCCCGAATAGATACGTGCAAATTGTGGGGAGATCAGCCACCGCAGCTCTTCAGTCCCATTTGCAACCCTACCCTTTCTCTCTTATACTACTGGCTGTGTTCCTCGACAGTCAGGTCGGAGCATAGAAACCCGCTGCAGGCAGGTGACGATGGCCCGTATCATCATCGGCATAACCGGCGCAAGTGGCGCCATCTACGGCATACGCGCGCTTACCGCGCTCAAAACGCTTGGCGTGGAAACGCATCTGGTGGTCACGCCAGCAGGGCTGGCGACCCTGCACCAGGAGCTGCAGCTTGCCCCGGCAGACCTGCCGACGCTCGCCACGCGCGTGTATGATCTTCAGGACTTCGCCGCGCCCATCGCCAGTGGCACCTTTGCCACACAAGGGATGATGGTCGCGCCGTGTTCGATGAAGACGCTCTCCGCCATCGCCAACAGCTACGCTGATAACCTGCTCGTGCGCGCCGCCGACGTGACGTTGAAGGAGGGCCGTCCCCTGCTTCTCGCCGTCCGTGAGACGCCGCTGCATCTGGGGCACCTGCGTTTGCTGGTGCAGGCCGCCGAGATCGGCGCGATCATTTTCCCCCCGGTGCCCGCATTCTACCCCCATCCCACTACGCTGGACGAGATGGTCGATCAGACGGTAGGGCGGATGCTCGCGCGTTTGGGGATGGCTAACGACCTGTATCGCCCGTGGGGAGAATGATCGACTGCGGCGGCGCGTAGTTCCGCAGTACGCCAGGGAGATACACACGCGCCAGCTCCGGCACGATGCGCAGTGTTACGGTAAGCGACTGCGGCGAGTCCAGTGTGACGGACGGCGACGCCGTCACGGTGATGGCGCGCGTGTACGTGCCGGTCACGTAACCGGTCGTATCCACCACGATCCACAGAGGTTCCCCTTGTACGCCGGATGGGACCGGCAGTGTGGGCGTCAACGTCCCGCCGGGCGCGAGTTCCGCCGTCCACGTGAGTGCGCCGTAACCCACGTTGTCGATACGCACCGAGGTCGTCATCACCTGCGGCGCGCCGATCTCCGCCAGCAGGACACGCTGCGTCGTCTCCAGCGCTAACCGTGGCTTCGTGTGCAGGCACGTCGTCGGGCCGGACGCGACCAGCACGTTCCCCTGCTCGTCCACGTAGGCGACGGCAAGTTGATCGAGGAGCAGCGTCCCTACCCATGCCGAGGTGGCGTAGGGCGCGGAAGGTGTGAGCGCGGGCAATGGTTGATTCAGCCATTCCCGGCACGTGTCCTGTTCCCACACGATGAGCCGTCCACTTCCTGCCGTACGCCACGTGGTTGTGTGCAGGGCGATGGCAAGGGCGTCGTCTGTTTTGTGGAGATGAAGAGCCGCTTCTCGTGTGGCGGCCGTCACTCCGCCGGTCGCGTTGACCGGATACCACACTTCCGCCCAGGAAAGCGTCGCGCCCGCCTCAAGGTGCGCCGTGTCCCAGAACGTCAGCGCGACGCCGCCGTGCAGCTCGACGCCGCCGGAGTCCACGTCTGTCCAGCCGTGCCAGTCCAGCGGATTGGCCCAGCCGTAAGCGAAGCCCTTAGTTCCCCGGGCGATGTCGCGGGGAAAAACGCGCGCGACGCCGGCCTGCGTGTCGTGGTTATAGACGCCGATGAAATCGCCGGCAGCCTGGGGATATTCGAAGAAGCCTAGCCACTCGTGCCAGTTGCCCAGCCGCGAATAATCCACGCCGTTGTAGACCGGCCAGGTGAAGCGATAATCCGGCGTGGTGGGGAAGAGCCCGGCACCGGGCAAACGTGTATCGCCGGTAGAGTGGACGGCCATTGCGGCGGCGTGGCAGATGAATTCCACTCCTGCCGTGGGTTTGTTGGTTGCCCCTGGCGCTAACGCGGCGTTGATCCAGAACTTGTAGTCGACCGCTGCGCCGGTGGGATTCTCGATGTGGGGAGCAACCAGCAGGTACGCACGCTGCGCCGGCAGGAAGAGATCGATGCGCGCGCGCAGTCGGTCCGTCGCGTCGCTATCGCTCACCGTGATCGTCACCCCGGCGCTGGAGATGATGGCCGTCCAGTCCCAGGGAAGGCCCGATTCGTAGCCGTGTTCGTCCACCGGCAGGCACCACTCGATGCCGCCGGCCGCCAGCCACCAGCCTTGTTCCGGCGGACCCCAGCCTGTCGGTTTGATGACAGGATTTTGATAGAGGTGATTTTGACCGCTGGCTTTGTCGAGCAGTTGGTAGACGCGCCCGCCCAATTCGGGCAGCACCGTGACGGTGAGGTAGTCGTTTGCCATCACCAGCAGCTCGTAATCCCGCGGAACAGGCGTAGGATTGGCGGCGTTGTACCTTCCCCAATCCAGCACGGGGTAGGTCATGTTGTACGTAGCGTTGTAGGCGTCGTAGAGGTAATCCGCGTAAGGATAAGTAGGAATGGTGATTGTCGTGGTATAAAAAATGGCGGCGTTGAGAGCGTTGCTCCGTGTCCGTAGTGCATTGTGGCTGCGATTTCCAACTTGCGTTGACTGCGCCAGGGTGCGGTGCGGAATGCCGGAGACGGCAAGGATGGTGAGAAGCGCGAGACACATGACATGCTGTTTCTGTCGCATCGTAACCTCCCTCATGTAAAATAATCGGTTTCGTAGAGTGCATCGCTCATTCGCCCATGCTGCGAGTTACCAACGCGCACTACGTTTGGGGATAAAAAATGGGGGTTCTGTGGGACTTGGCGGGGCGATGGAAAAAACGGCTTCAGCTTTTGCCACGGATGACGCGGATTGCACTGATTTTTTATACTTTGTGTGTTCATCCGTGGCTGGTTTCTTATTTCGACCCCACGAAATCCTGAAGAACCAAAATGGGGATTGCGTTCTGCTCAGAGGCTTACGCAATCCCCATCATCCACCGCTCTATAGATTTGCCCTCAAAATGACCGGCTTACTCCTCGGGTAGGACTCGAACCTACAACCAACCGGTTAACAGCCGGCCGCTCTGCCTATTGAGCTACCGAGGATCAACGGCTATCATTATACGCCTAACCCCAATTTCGTCAAGGTAGGCGCGTATGGTAACGGTTCAGCCACCGACTCAGAAACGGCCTAGATTTCTGAGCTATGGCTGAAAATTAAGCATCCAATGAGGTCCTGGGGTCAACTTTTACCCCTATCCCTTTTCCCCCGCGCCAACGCGGGGGAAAAGGGGACTTTTGGGGTGATTTTTCTCCCCCTCCCCAGCGTTTTCGCTGGGGAGGGGCGAAAGCTACGGATCGCCAAGGTTCGTCCATGCATGGCCGTCTGGATAGTTAGCGCGTATCTATTCAGGCTCGTAAACCTGACGAAGCCACTTATTCCCTATGCCAGGT
>DAOOGN010000033.1:0-35814 GCA_035415725.1 Anaerolineae bacterium
GCCCTCCCCAAAGTCCCGTTCGCCACCTGGCAAAGGTGGCTGAATAGTTACGAAATTTCTATCCTTTACTGCCGCAGCACCCATGGCAGGTAGATAATGTACGCCCCGACTTTAACCTCGACCGTGGCTACACCGGTGAGCAAGATGGTGTTGGTACCCACGCTGAGGGGCAGGGTGGCCGTGATCCACCCGCTCGCCGGTTCCGCAGGCGCGGTAAACAGACCGCGCGCATCGATCACCCCCACGTCACTGCTCCATAGCACGGTGGCGGTCAACGCGGTTGGATTGTCCCAGGCATCGTAAGGCGTCGCCGCCATCTGCACCGTCTCTTTCACCTGAAGCTGCACCGGATCAGGCAACACCGTGAGACGCACGGGTGGACCTGCAACCACGGTGACCGGGGCGCTGGCGGCCCAGGTATGCAGTTCATTCTCCTGCCAGAAGGAGAGTGTCGCTGTGACATACCCCAGGGTGGGATAGATGGCGGCAGTGAACACGCCCCTCGCATCCACGACGCCCGCATCCGTTTGCCACTCCGTCGTCGCCTCCATGTCCACCGGATTGCCCCACGCATCCACCAACGTCGCCGTGAAACGGAGCGACTCGGCCACGTGAAGCCACGCTGTATCCGGGCGGATCACTGCCGCGTTCGGCGCATCGGCCAGGACGTAGACGTGCGCGCGACCCGTTATGGTGACCGGCGCCGGCGTTGTCACCCTGGCCGTCGCCGTCACCCAGCCGCTCCCCATCGTCGCCGGCGCCGTGAAGATGCCCTGAGTGTTAATACTGCCTATATCGCTTTCCCAGGCCACCGGCGCCGTGGACACCACCGCGTTTCCCCAGGCGTCCACGAACGTCGCGGAGAACGTCACCCCATCTTCGGGCGACAGGATCACCGGATCCGGGGACACGGTGATGGCGACAGGCGGACCGACCAGGGTGAGGGTTACAGAAGCCGACAACGGGCCGAGATGCCCGATCAATGGCACGGCGATGGGCGTCAGCGGGGCCGCCGGCGCCGTGTAGATGCCATACGCATCCACCGTTCCCACGTCCACCGTCCATGGGAGCGTGACGGGGAACGTCTGCCCAAAGCGCGTGTCGCCCTCACTCGCCAGGGACTGCGCCAGGGTGATGACCTGCCCCGCTTGCAGCGTCAAGGTCGCCGGGGTGATACGCAGCCGCAGCCACCACGGCAGGGAGAGCGCCGGATCGCCGAGCAATGTGTACGTCCGCGCCTCATAGGAATCACGAATGGCTTCGCGCCCGATCTGCGTGAGGGCGCCCAGGTTGAAGACGCCTTGCCGGAAGGCCGCCGTAAACATCGCCCGCGCCAACATCTCTTCGTGGGAAGCATAAGCCAGTCCCGCCGGGCCATACGCCGCGATAGCGCCCGTCTCCGTCAGGACCGTCGTCACCCACTCGCCGATGGAACGCACATCCCGGCCCGCTACCGCGGGGTATTTCGGGGGGAACATCCAGTAGCCGTCCCAGCAGTCCAATGAGAGCAGGAAGGGCAGCGCGATGGTTTGCGTGAGGGCGGTGAGATCGGTGTTGAAGATCAACGGCTCGTGCGCCCAGCGGTGGATGGAACCATGCCCTGAATAGGCCAACAGCCCCGCGCCGGCGTTCCACGCCTGCGTGACGGCATAGGTCGCCGCCGGGCACGGTGCGAGAGCAGGGGGACAGTAGGCTTCCATGTAGACCGTCTGAGTCGTTATGGCGGTGGGGAACAGCGTCCGCAGCCGCTCCAATAGACTGTCGAAGCCTTCATCGTAATCCTCACCGTTGTCGGCGACGAGGAGGGCGTGCAGTTGCCACGCCGCGGGCGGTTGCGCCTCGTAGGCCAGCACCTTTGTCACATAAGCGGCGACCTCCTCGGCGGTCTGCGCCGGGAGACGGCCCACGAACACTTCCGGCATTCCGTCGCCATCCACATCCCCAAAGCGGCTATCGACCGGGACGTCACCCTGGCTTGGATCGGCGAATTCGCGGTACGGCGGAATCCACGTGGGCGTAAACGCGCCATAGGTCGCCGGGTTGTAGCCCTTGAAGTTGAAGTTGCCGTCGCCCACGAGGAAAAGATAGTGCACCGCCGGGCCGGGCCAGTGGGCGTGCGCGTAGGTCACGAACGCGCGGATGGCCTCCGGGTGGAACACGCCGCCGTTGAACAACGGGGAGATGTCGTCCACGGCGACGAGCCGCACACGCAGTCCCTGCGCCTGGCGTTGCGCTACGAGCGGTTGTAGCGCGGCGAAGAAATGCCGCGGCGCGATGATGATCTCATCCGCACCGGTCGTCGGCGCCAGCAGATCGCCGTCCGGCGTGTAGAGCGTCGGCGTGACCGGGCGTGGGGCTTCCGCCAGATAGCGCGTCCCGACCGGGGCGGCATCGGCGAAGGCTGTGGTGTAGTTGACGAGGGCCACAGGGTGCAGCGGATCGCTCACGTCGTACAGGCGGGCGTCGGCAGGCAAGTTCGTGACGGTGTACATCGCCGTCGTATCCGTCAACGTGGTGCAGACGAACATCCCGCCGTCCGCCACCGGCGACTGCCGGTAAGTCAGTTCCGCGTGGTCGAAAAAGATGTACTCGGGGCCTACATCGGTGACGTAGGCCACCCGCAGCGTATTGGTCCCGGCGAGCAGCACGGCGGCAGGAACCGTCGTCGTGATGACGTGCCCGGTTTTGCCATCCCAATAGAAATCGCCCAACGCCGCACCGTTGAAGAAGAGGCGCACGTGATGGTCGGGGTTGACGCCATCGTTGTAGTTGAACGAGGCCAGTTCCACGACCAGCGTCGCCGCCTGGCCCGTCGTGAGCGGCGCGGGTAAAACCAGGGGGTAGCTCCGCGTGACCACGGTGGAGGGGGCGATGTTGACATATTCCCAGAACCAGGTCGTTGTGGTGCCGGGGTTGTCGCTGGCGCGCGCCCAGTAGCGCAGGTTCTTCTCGGCGACGACGGTGACCTGGCAGACGCCCGCCGGCGCGCCCGTGGGCGCTACGTCGCGTGTTGCCATGCGCCGGCCGGACGTGGAGGTATCGACGGTGAGCCAGTAGACGTTCTCGTCGGTGTAGTCTTCGTCGTAGCGCGATCCGTGGAACTTTTCGCCGTAGAAGATGAGCGCGTCGCCGGGGTCGAACGTCCCCGCGCCGATTTCGTGCAGGGCCACTTCCTGTCCGCGCCAGAACAGGCGCACGTCGGCCAGCGCTGCGCCGGTGATGGGGACGCCGACTGCCGCGAGCGTGGCGTAATCCAGGGCGTAGACGCCGTCGGTCATCACGCCGATGCGCCAGACGGGATTGGGGAGGGGGATGGGGGCGGCAGTGAGAGCGAGCACAGGAGCAGACGAGAGGGCGAGGGCGGGGGGAAGGGCGGGGACGCCGGGCAGAGCGTCTGGAACAGGAGGGGGAGACGCTGCGCCCACGCCAAGCGCCGGGATGAGCAGCACGGCCGCGCCGAGCACGGCGAGCAGAAGCAGAGTATAGCGTTTGATGATCGTGTCCACAGTATGGTTCCTTTCGTCATTGTCCATTTGATCTGCCCCATTCACTTCTCTGAACATATCACACCTTGACAAGGCCGTGACTTTGACTATACAGGCCTTACGCAAGCCTGGCTCGAATCAAGCGGCGGAGGATTTGTAGTGACGCCTTCAGGCGTCTCTTAGGAGCTAAGAACGGCTAAAGCCGTCACTACAAACGGAAAGTTGCGTAAGTCCTATATAATTACCCCCCGTTACAGGCACACGAAAAAATCGTCGGTAGCGCATAGGTCTATGGTCACTGATACCAAAAAGAATGCCGAAACCTCCGTAACGACTCGACCATCCTGGCGAAGATCGCCGGCATGCACGCGCACCTTCGCCACAGTGACCGGCCTGAAGCGTTGAGAGCAGCCAATGCCTCACACTATCAACATCGCATCCCCAAACGAGAAGAAGCGGTAACGCCGGGCGATAGCCTCGGCGTAGGCGCGGCGGATGTTATCCTCGCCCGCGAAGGCCATCACCAAAGCCAGGAGCGTGCTCTTGGGCAGATGGAAGTTGGTAATCAGCGCGTCGACGATGCGGAAGCGAAAGCCAGGCGTGATGTAGAGGTCGGTGAAGCCCTCGAAGGGCGCCAGCGGACGCCAGGGACACGTCGTCACACCGGCATCGTCGTCGGACGTTTGCAGCAGACCGTGCCGGGCCGCCGTTTCCAACACGCGCACACTCGTCGTCCCGACGGCGATGACGCGCCCCCCTCGCACCTTCGCGCGGTTGATCTGCTCGGCGACGGGCAGACTGAGGCTGCCCCACTCGGTATGAATCTGGTGCTCCTCAAGCACCTCCTCGGTGATCGGGCGGAAGGTGTCCAGCCCAACGTGCAGTGTGACGAAGGCGAACTCCACACCCCGGTCGCGCAGGGCGAGCAGTAGCTCCGGTGTGAAGTGCAGCCCGGCCGTGGGGGCCGCCGCACTGCCTGAGGTATGCGCATAGACGGTCTGGTAGCGCTCCGGGTCGCGCAGCGGTTCGTGGATGTAGGGTGGCAGCGGCACCACGCCCAAAACGTCGAAGTAGGCTTCCACCGGTGCAGAAAAATCGAGTTCACGCTCACCGCGTTCTCCCATCTCCATCACGTCTGCCGTTAACGGCGAGGGCGCGCCAGCGTGATCGAAGCGCACGCGCGTCCCCACTCGCGTGCGTGCGCCGCCCACCAGACAGCGCCAGCGCGTTCCTTCTACCTGGTGCAGCAACAGCACCTCGACTTTGCCGCCGCCGGGTTCCTTGTGGCCGAACAGCCGCGCCGGGATGACGCGGCTTTCGTTGGCGACGAGCAGGTCGCCCGGCCGTAAATAGTCGCCGATGTCGCGGAAGATGCGGTGTTCCAACCGCCCCGTGTCGCGGTGTAGCACCAGCAGCCGTGAACTGTCGCGCGGTTCCACCGGCGTCTGGGCGATCAATTCCTCAGGAAGCGTGTAATCCAGGTCTGTCGTTTTCATCGTTCTCGGTCATCAGTCATCGGTAACCGGCAAATCGGTTTGAAAGGAATTAACCACGAATCTGCACGAATTTCCCAGTTAAACTTGCTCAACGGCGAACGCCAGTTCCATGTTCCGACGTATAGCGCGGATCTGACGATCCACTCCAAGCTGGCTAACTGAGGAAGGACTTCTGCCGCGCGGTAGTAGACATTCGCGGTAGAAATCCGTTCCATCCGTCTAATCCGTTGACCTTACCCCGGCAGCAACACCGGACGCAGTTCCGGCGCGTAGGCATCGAGCAACTCCGGTGTGATCGCGTTGCTTTGCGCAATCGCAGCGTAGAGATCGGCGCTCGGACGAGGCGTGCGGCGTTGGGTCTGCGGGTCGAACTCGATCAAACCGAAGGGCAGCGTCCAGCCTTCTGCCCACTCGAAGTTGTCGGTCAAGGTCCAATGATAATACCCCCGCACGGGGACGTTATCCTGTAACGCGCGCCACACTTCGTGCAGGTGGAGCAGCAGGGCGCGCGGACGCTGGTCGTCGTCCGCATCGGGGATGCCGTTCTCGGTCACGTAAATCGGGATGCCCATCCGTGCGAGCTGTTTCAGCGCCCGGTACATCCCCTGGGGGTACAATTCGCCGTAATTGCCATCGAGAGGTTCCGCTTGGGGATCGTGCGTCGTTTGCGCCAAGAAATCGGCTCGGGCCGTCCGGTCGAACTTCACCAGGTCGCGGGTGTAGTAGTTAAGGCCGAACCAGTCCAGCGAGCGGCGCAGCGTCAGCGCCGGACCAAAGCCGGCGGGCGGTAGCCACCAACCGTTCCCCACTGCCTTCAATGTTGTCTGGTTGAAGCCCAGGTCGCGCACCCAGGCCACCAGTCGGTCGCACAGATTGCGCGGACGCAGGGGATCGAAGAAACGCAGATTGTGCGCCAGCCCCACCTGGGCGTTTTCCTGCAAGCGGTGGATGCGCCGATAGGCTGCCGCGTGCGCCCGCAGCATGGCGCGGATCACGGCGAAGGTCATGCGGCTATCCTGCTTGCCCGGCGGGAAAACGCCCGCCATGTAGCCCATGTAGGCGTAAACGTTAGGTTCGTTGATCGTGCACCAGAGATGGGTGAACTCCCCCAACGCGCGTACCACCTGCTCGACATAGCGCGTGAAATACGAGACGACGTTGACGTTCAGCCAGCCGCCCTGATCGGCCAGCCACATGGGATCGGAGAAATGGTGCAACGTCACCATCGGCTCGATGCCGCGTTCGCGCAGCCCTTTGAGCATCTCGCGGTAATGGTCGAGCGCCGCCGTGTCGATGCGTCCGGGCGCGACCTCCACACGGCTCCACTCGACGGAAAGGCGCATGGCGTTCAGCCCCATCGCGGCAGCCCGGTCAAAATCCACCTCCGGATGTCGCCACGCATCGCAGGCCAGGCCGGATTTGCCCTCCTGCCTGATGCGGCCGGGTTGTTGTTCCCACGCCCACCATTGATTGTTCGTGTTGTTGCCTTCGATCTGGTGAGATGATGTTGCCACCCCCCAGCGGAAGGTTGGCGGAAAATGAAAAGTCGCGTCCGGCATAAGGTCCTCTCCTTGATGATAGCCACGCCATACATTAAAATCTCGGTCAGCAGATAAAGCAGATTTAGCCGATATGGATGCAAATCGACTAAAATCTCACAGAGCTAAACGGTTACAATCTGCCAAATCTGCTGACAAAACCGCTTGCTGTGACTAACGTTTCAACGGCGCGTCAAGGGTGACGCGGTTCAACGGTTGTGGCTGGCCGCCAGCGTCGGTCGCCGGCAGACGGTCGAGCGTCGCCGGATCGTACCAACCGACGCCCAGACGATAGTCACCCGGCGGGACGGCGGACACATCCAGCGTCACCGTCTCGCTCACTACCTCGCCGGCAGCCCACCACGTTGTAGGATACGTCCACGCGCGCGGCATGGCATCGTCCTGGACGGCAATGACTTCCGTCGTCGGCTCGTAGAGGTGGATGAAGCGTTTGTAATCGCGGGAGGGCGTCGTCGTCGCCTGCCACCACAGCGTCAATGTTACCTCATTTCCTCCATACTGCATAGCGTAGCCGAGCAATCGGATTTCGCCACCGAAATCGGCCTCCTGCGGATGGGAGATCGGCGGCACAGCGAAGACGCGCGGGCGCGGCGTCACCGTCAACCCCGCGCGGAATGTGCACACGACCCACGCTTCGCCGCCGTCCCCCAGCCTCAGGCGTACATCATACGCCCCCGGCGACAGCACCGGCGGTAAATCCACGTGAACCGGCGCGCGCACCCAGGTGTGCCGGGGCCACGCGGAGGTAGGCGAACCGGGCGCCAGCATCCCTTCTGTGCTGCCGACCATGACGCCCGCCGCGTCCAGCACTTCCCAACGCGCCGTCAGATCAGCGGCCGGCGCCGCGAGGGCGTTCCATGTCGCGTAAAAGTCGAGCGAGTTCCCTTCAGCAAGCTGTGGGGGCAGATCGGCGGTGAGCAACGCTACGTCATCTGCCTGACACAGGATCGTCGCCCCCTTGCGGGTTTGCTCACAGCACGCATCCCGCAGATCGTATAACGTGGCAGCGGTAAGCCGGATGGGGATGTCGGCCTGCCCGCCGCCCTCCATCGTCGCCAGCAGGTATGTGACGATGCGCAGCGTATAATCGCCGGGCGCGAGACCTTCCGGCAGCGTGAGAACCGGGTAATCGGTGACCATCTCGCCGGGCATCCACAGCGTTGTCGGCAGATAGCCATATCCCGGTTGAATGTCGTTCTGAACAAGCTGACGTCCCGACGCATCCAATAGCCGCAAGGAAAGCGTCCAGTTGCGCGGCGTCCCCGGCGTGGACCACACCATCTTCAGCCGTAGCGTCGTGGGGTCAGGCTGATAGGGTTCCACGGCATGCAACGTCAAATCGGTGAACGTGGCGAGCGTCGGCGCGTCCACAGCGAGCGCCGGACCGTGCGGAACGCGCACGGCGCCGCTGTAAATCGTATCGCTCGCCTCCAGGCCGATTTCCAGTAGATACAGTCCGCGCGACAGGTCGTCCGGCATCAGCAGGGGGGTCACGCAAGCGCCGTCACACGGCAGCGCAAACGTCGCCTCGGCCAGCGCGTAGGGGACGCCGTGGCGCGGTTCCGCCGGCGAGACAAGCCGCAGTGTGCCCGTCAGCGGCCCGTCGCTCACCGCCGACCAGGTGTGCGTCACGGTCAACACGTCGCCGGGATGCACCGTCGTTGCCGGGGACGTCGCATTTTCCAACTGCGCCACGCCGAAATCTACCGGTCCGCCGTGAGGATAAGGCATCTGGTTGAAATCGAAGAAGGTGCCGGAAGCGGCAGATGGACGGTGAAGCAGGCCGGGGATGAGCATGCAAAGCACGAGAAGATCAACAAGAAATAAGAAATTTGCAATTTGTAATTTGTAATTTGCCATGCGATTGGACTTTCGACCGGCCAATACCCCTATCACGAGACCGATGAGGGTCAATCCCGACAGAGCTTCGGCGACCGTCCGCAGCGGCGTATGGCACAGGTGCAGGGTGACGGTATGTTCGCCGACGGGCAGAGAGACGGCTAACCGTCCAGAACCGGATAGAGGGAAGGCTTCGACGCGCACGCCATCCACGTCAGCCTGCCAGCCGGGCCACCCGTTGAGAGGGAAGGCGACCGTCGCGCCGCCCGCATCCACCGTCACCTGCCATACCTGCCTGATCGGCGTCCGTTCCAGCAAATCCCCGTCCAACAGCCCGCCGCCGTCCGCCATCGGGCGCAGTTCGCCATCCACGACGGCCTCGGAGATGTAGAGGCGCGGCGATACATCGCGCGGCAGATACTCGTAGCGGATCGTCGTACCGATGTTGCCGGTGAAGGTCTCGTAGAACAGCAGCCGGTCCCACGTCACGTCCTCATCGTCAATCCGCAGCCGTTCAGGATGCAATCCTACCAGTGCGGCGACTATCAACATCCCCCACAGACCCACAACCACGAGGGTTTTCAGATTTTCAGATTTGAAGATTTGCAGATCGACCAGTGCTCCCGTCACGACCGCCGTGAAGAGCGCCTGCACGGAGAGGAAACGCCACGGGAACTGCGTGATTTCCAACAGCGGCAGATGATCCCACAGCGGTTTGGAGAGCGGCGTGATCATGAATGTGGCAAGCGCCAGGCCGAAGAGAAAGTAGACGGTAGACAACAGACGGTACGTGGGGGGAGATTGAGGATTGGGGATTCGTGATTCATGGTTCGCCATTCGCCCCTTCGCCATTGGCCATTCGCCATTGACGATTAGGCTCACCACCCCTGCCGCCGCCAACACTGCCTGCACCAGCCCCATCGCAAACGGGCCGGCATCTTCGGCACGGGGGGCGACGCTGTAGTCGAAGGCGAACGTCCGCTGAATCAGGTTCAGACCGCGAAAATGCTGGCTATAGTGGAAATATCCTGCCGTGAACTCCGGTCCCATCTGCCCGTATTTCGTCTCCCCCAGCGCCGGTAGCCAGAACCAGGCGGTGAGCAGGAAGCCCAGGATAAAAGGGGCCATGAGAAATTTTAGGTTTTGGATTTTAGATTTTGAATTTACGGATTCGCCGGTTTGCCCATTCGCCATTCGCACCACCGCATATAGCAACGCGAAGGGTGAAAAGACAAGCGCGGAAGTGTTGTGGGTGAGGATGAGGGCGCCGTAGGCCAGGGACGCCGCCATGATGCGCCTGCGCGTCGGGCGCTCGGCGACGCGATCCAACGTCCACAGGATGAGGGGATACCAGATGAAGGCGTAGAATTCGGAGAGTGAGTCGCCGCGCACGTAGACGTTGACCAGGTGAAACGGCGCGAAGGTGTATGCCGCGACCGCCACGGACACGGCTGCCCGGCTTTGGAGGACGCGCTCCGCCCACAACGCCATGGCTGCCGCCGCAAGCACGAAGCCGAACGTCTGGGTGGCCTGAATTGCAACCAGCGGACTAAGGCCAAGCGCCGTCAAGCCGCCGGAGAGGTAGTAGGGCAGCGCCGCGTAATAGTTGAAGAACGGATAGCCCAAATCGTAGGCCGCGTGCGCCATCCAGCGCGGGGGGAAGATGCCATTGCGCAGGCTTTCCGCCATATCGAGCGTGCGCTGAAGCAGAAACGGGCTATCTCCCCCACCCCGCGTGTTGACCATCCCCGGCCCCCACAACGGTGCAGCGGCGAGGAAAGCGAGCAAAACGTAAAACGTGAAACGCAAGACGCGAGGCGTGAGGCGTGAGGCGTGAACGTCCTTGCTGGAGGCTCGCTGCTGGATGTTAGGTTCGTCACTGCGCCGCTGCACTGCTGCACTCATTCGCCACTTCCTCACGGCGCCAGCACCACGCCCACATCTACCCAATCGCCGGCGGGATTGCCGGCGTCGTCGAGGCGCGAGAGACCCTCGCCGGTGACACTGTGGTAAAAACCAATGCGCAAACTGTCGTGCGCCGGGTCGGGCGCAATGCCGGATAGCGGATGCTCGTCGAGGATCAGGTCGCCGGGCTGCCAGAGCGTGGTGGGAAGGTGATGGTTGCCAGGTGGCGCGTCGTGCTGGGCGATCCTCACGCCGTCGCGCAGGTAATGGACGAAGACGGTGTACGGTTCAGCGACGGCGGACTCCGCGTCCCACCAGAGGCGGATGCGCACTCCATCATCCTCGGACTGCACCAACGCCGCCCGCAGGAGGATGCCCTTGTCGAAGCGCGCCACCGGCGACGGCACCTCCGGTCGCGGCGCCGCACGGACGAACAGTGCTACGGTGAACGGCGTGGAATCCAGGTCGCCCTGCGCTGGCGGGCCTTCGGCAACGCTCAAATACGCCGGATGTGGCAGGTAGGGCAGGACGTCAGGTTCCCAATCGCGGTACGGCCACACGACGCACAGCAGCCCGTCGCCCACCGCAACCGGCGTGGAGAGGGGCAGAAAGTGGACGGCATCTGAGGGTGTCAGGAACGGGACCGCCGTCCACGACTCCCACAACTGGCGATCGACGTAAACCTCGCGGTTAGCGCGCGGCGTGTGCAGCATCCGCCTGCCATCCCACCCGGCACCTAAAAAGGCATTGACCTCCCCGGCCATAGCGACCGGGCCCGCCTCAAACCAGTGATAGGTCAGCGGCGCGCCCGCGTAGCGGACAAAATAGTCGCCGGTGGTGGAGAGGAACGCGATAAAGCAGAGGAAAGCAGGGAGTAGGCGATAGATGGTAGACGGTAGACGGCGGGTGATACGTGAGGCGTGATTCGCCGATGCAACTTTCGACTCTATCCACAACAATCCTAACGTCGGGAAAAGCACCGCGGTAGGGAGAACGCCGACGGCGCGGAGGAAGTGCGGCGCATCTTCGGCGAGAAGCGTGGGCAACGCCATGACCGCCGTCCACAGGAGCGCCAGCGCGGCCCCGGCATGGCGCCGGAATTCCGCCAACGCCACGCCCACGCCGATCACGAACGCCAGGCCGAGCGCCGGTTCCCACACGGGCCGCCACGCCAGGTTGTGCCGCCAGATGCGGTCGCCGCGCACGACGAACATTCCGGCCGTGCGCCATGTATGTTCGAGCAACGTTCCCCAGAAGTCGCCGCCGTTGATCTCGTCGCTGAGAATCGTCACCTGTCCGGTGCGCGCCAACACCACCTCAGGGTAGCGCCAGGTGTAGACGCCAAGCGGCGCCAGGACGAGCCAGGCGACCCCACAGAATAACAACGCACCACGCCAGGCACGGAGCGTCCGCCGGCGATGAAAGAGCCACCCATACAGAAGCATCACACCCAACGCGACCGGCGTGAAGCGGGCAGCGATGTAAGTATACCAACTCGCGCCGTAGAGCGCTCCGGCGGCGATCCAATGCCGTGTTTTGCCGGTGCGCAGTGCGCGAACCGCCTGCGCCAGGAAAAGCGCGGTGAGGAGTGGCAGCATCACGGCGCGAAATCCACTGCGGCTGAGATGGACGTGCCAGAATGTGACACTCAACACCGCCAGCGCGTAAGTCCCGGCGCGACGTCCCCACAGCACGCGCGCCAGGTCGTAAGTCGCCGCCAGGGTCAAGAACCCGACGAAGAACGCCGGTAGTCGCACGGCCAGTGGACTGCGTCCCAGCACGGCGACGCTCAGGGTGACCAGATAGATGAAGAGCGGCTCACGGCCGTTGTTCGCCGGGAAATACAGCGGAACGCGGCCCGTTTCCAGCACCGTCAGCGCGTCCAGGCCGTTCTGTGCTTCGTCGTGATAGAGGCCCGGCGGCGTGCGGCCTACGTCCCACAGCCGCAGGCCGGCTCCTACAAGCAGCAGGAGCAGGAGTAGCGCGCGTTCCGTCCACCCACGAGAGCGAGTCGAGTGTTTCACCAACATCCTTTGTCAGCAGATTGAGCAGATTTTTTTCTGACTGACAGAACATCTGCTTCATCCGCTGGTGATAGCCAGAATTCACGGGCGGGGAAATCCCGCCCGTGTGTGTTGCTCCTATTCTAGCCGAAAAACGGCAGCGTGCTAGCCGGCCCCACTCGCGCCGCCGCCCGCCGCGCCTGCCGCGCCTGCCGCCCCTGCTCCGTGTGACGAACCGGTCATCAGCAGCGCCACGAAGGCGCCGTACCCACCATCGTCGGCAGTCAGCGCGCGGAACCACGCCGGTACTTCAATATCTTCGTGCTTCTTGAGGTAGCGCACCCACGCTTCTGCCATTCCAAACGCCACGGCGTAAGGCAGATAGCCCTCAAACTGATCTCGATGCACCAATGTGTCGCGCTGGCGCGTCACGTCACTCAGATATCGGGCAAAACTCTTCCATTCCATTGCTGTCGACCTGAAATCCTCACTCAACAGGGAGGTTGTCGCTGCCACAATGATGAGAACAATGCCCAGCCCCAGCACGCCGACCGCGGCGACCACCGGCAACGGGCCAAGCGTGCTCGACAGCAATCCCGCCACCACGATCAAGGCCACGCTCAAGAATATGAGCACGAAGCCCCAAATCAACAACGTGGTGCGTTTGTGCTGACGCGCCGCGTCGAAGAATCCCAGAGATTCACATTCCTCCCGCAAGGCTTGGGAGAAGGGCTTTAGACGGGCGTAAAGGTTCGCATGAAGTTTGCTCAAGCGCATCTCGGATTGCAGCCCGTCCTTGTCGCGGAAGAACGCCTCGATCAACCCGCGCTCGTGCGGACGTGCGGCGGTGTAAGCAGGGTCAAACCGGAAGATGAAGTCGCGTCCTTGCCACCGGGACGTGCGCGGCGCTTCCTCGATGCTGATGACACCGCGTTGCGCCAGGTCAAAACATGTCCCCAGGGCATAAGCCCATATCCAGGTCGAGTTGGTGCTGCCATCGCGCATCAAGACACCGGCGACGGCAGGCGGCAGCGCGCTCGGCGGCAGCGTCAGCGGAGTTTCGCCGTGCGTCGAGGTCGAGGCATGAGAACGGATCAGCGCTACGACAAACAAGGTAATGAGGAAGGCGACCACGATCACGGCAATGACGACAAAGCCCCGCTCAGACTGGTTGGCCGATGCGCCCCGTGTTTGCCATTGCGGCGGCGCGTCGATCAGGCTACCCGCGCCGAAGCGCAACGCCACGATAAGTGTGGTGTTGGGTTTGAGGTCGCGCGCCTCAAATGTAACCGTGTTCGCGTCTTCCTCGACGGTCGCCGCACCCCGCTGCACCTCCGGCGTGCCGAGGAGCGTAGCCGTTTCAAGATACGTCACGCGGATCGTGCTGGCGGCGATGCGGTACTCATATTGATCGGGCAACGCCTGCCAGATCAACACATCGGCGTCACTCTCCTGGCGGACGGCGCCCCACACGTGGTACGTCAGGTCGAAGGTATGCGTGCTATCGGAGGTCGGCGCGAAGTGCCAGGTGACCTTGATCGGATCGCGTCCGGCGATCTCGACCTGGCCGGCGGCTTTCCCTTCCGGCAAGGAAGCACCATCTACACTTGCGCTGATGATGTCGATCCCGTCGGTCAGCTCTGCCGGCAGATGACGGTAGACGTAGGTGAACGGCCCGCCGACAAAGCGCAGCGTCAATCGTTCTGTCACCATCAATGAACCGTCGTCCTGCACCGCCACATCTACATCAAAGCGGTCGGCGCTGTACGACTTGGCGACCGGCCCATGCCACGGTACAAACAGCAAGCTCAAGGCCACGAAACTGAGTAAAAGTTGCTGCAACACTTTGCCCTCCTTGATCGTCCCAGAGTCGTTAGTCTGGTGGTCTGATAGTCGTTAGTCTGGCAGTGAAATAGCTCGCTGCCCCGAGAGTTGTTCGACGACTGTCTTCATTATCCATATCCATCATTTATCTTAATCGGGGTATCAGAGTTTGTCATTGTCCTGCAGGCCAAATTCACCCTCGTCCGCACGGATAGTTTCTCTCAAGCGTCTGGCTTGCGCTTAAGAATAACGACTCGATCATCCTGGCACAGGTGGCAAACGAGAGGGTTGACAATTATGTAAATCATTGTATACTTTATTCATGTCCCCATCCCAGGGGGGAGGGGGGCCGGTAACAGCCGCAGACTCAATTTCAGTCATTCGATAGAGAGGAAAGATGAACGAACCTGATTATGCGACATACACGCGCCAGGGGACGCACCACGAAGAAGCACTCCGGCGGCTCAAAACTACCGAGGGCCATCTGCGCGGTATCCAGCGGATGTTGGAGGAAGACGCTTATTGCGTCGACATCATCCGCCAGATTCAGGCGGTCCAGGCAGCGCTGAACAAAGTCAGCGTCCAAATCCTGGAAGAACATCTCAACACGTGCGTCATTACCGCCGTGCGCGGCGACGATCCCCAGGAACGCGAGCGTGTACTCAAGGAAATCAGCGCCGTGTTCGCGGCAGCGACGAAAGTTTAATCCGGAGTAAGGAGTATGGAGTATGGAGCAAGGGGAACGCACTGTCTCCCCATCCCATACTTCCGACTCCGTACTCTATACTTCAAATGGAGGCTAAAATGAAAACGGTGACCTATACAATTCCCAATATCTCATGCCAGCATTGCGTGCGCACGATCAAGACAGAAGTAGGCGATATGACAGGTATATGGTCCGTCGAGGCGGACGTGCAAACCAAGCAAGCGACTATCTCATTCGAAGCGCCGGCGACCGAAGAGGCGATCAAGTCCTTGCTGGCCGAAATCAATTATCCGGTAGCCGAATAGTCATTGAGTCAGGGATAGTCTATGCCCCATACCATTACTTTGCCCATCACCGGGATGACCTGCGCGAACTGTGTGGCAACGGTAGAACGCCATCTCAAGAAACAGGCCGGCGTGCAGGAGGCCGTGGTCAACCTCGCATCGGAGCGCGCCACGGTGACGTTCGACCCGGCGCTCGTGGACCTCACGGCGCTGACCGCGCGCATCGAACATGCCGGATACGGCATTGCCACCGGCGAGGCCGACCTGATCATCAAGCGGCTGGCGGATGATAACGACGCCCGGCGGCTCGAAAAGGCGCTGCTGTACATCGAAGGGGTGCTCGAAGCGCGCGTCGCCCTGGCGACCGAGAAGGCTTATGTGCGCTATGTGCCCACCCTCGTCAGCCAGGCCGAGATCCGCGCCGCCGTAGCGCGGGCGGGCTTTGAGGCGTTGGAATTGGGCGGCGCGGCCGCTGATGCCGAAGCCCAGGCACGCACTGCCGAAATCAATCACCAGAAGCGCATGCTCATCATCGGTCTAGTCTTCACCGTGCCGCTGTTTGTATTCTCGATGGCACGCGACTTGGGCGTGTTCGGGATGTGGGCGCACGCCAACTGGGTGCACTGGCTGATGCTGGCCTGCGCCACACCGGTGCAGTTCTACGTCGGCAGACAGTATTACGTGGGCGCGTACAAAGCGCTACGCAACGGTGCGGCCAATATGGATGTGCTGATCGCGCTGGGTTCGTCGGCAGCTTATTTCTACTCGCTGCCCATCGTCTTCGGTTGGTCGAAAGGGCATGTTTACCTGGAAACCTCCGCCGTCATCATCACCCTAATCCGGCTGGGTAAATTCCTGGAGGCGCGGGCCAAGGGCGGCGCCTCCGAGGCCATCAAAAAACTGATGGGCTTGCAGGCGAAAACGGCGCGCGTGGAACGCAACGGCAGTGAAATGGAAGTGCCCGTGGACGCGGTGCTTGTCGGTGATGTCGTGCTGGTGCGTCCCGGCGAAAAAATCCCGGTGGATGGCGTAGTGATCGAAGGGCACTCAGCCGTGGATGAGTCTATGCTCACCGGCGAATCGTTGCCGGTGGAGAAGGGACCGGGACAGCCTGTCATCGGCGCGACGCTCAACAAACTGGGCATGCTCAAATTCGAGGCCACGAAAGTGGGCCGCGAGACCACTCTGGCGCAGATTGTCCGCCTGGTGGAAGAAGCGCAGGGCAGCAAAGCACCCATCCAGCGGCTGGCGGATCAGATTTCGGCGGTGTTCGTGCCTGTCGTGATCGGTATCGCCGTACTGACCTTCGTGGGATGGTACTTTTTCGGCCCCACGCTACCAGCTAACGCGGATACCACTGCCTTCACACGCGCCTTGATGACTATGGTGGCCGTGCTGGTGATTGCCTGTCCATGCGCGATGGGGCTGGCGACGCCAACGGCAGTGATGGTCGGGACGGGCAAGGGCGCCGAATTGGGCATCCTGCTGAAGAACGGCGAAGCCCTGGAACGTGCCGGACACATCACCACTGTGGTTCTGGACAAGACCGGCACACTCACAAAGGGGCAGCCGGCGGTGACGGACGTGATCCCCAATCAGCCCATCAGCGAATCAGCAGAGCGGCAAGCTGTTCCTCCTCCCTCCTCCCTCCTCCTGACTCCTGATGAGCTTCTGCGCCTGGCCGCCTCGGTCGAAAAAGGCTCAGAACATCCGCTCGGTGAAGCGATCTGGGCGGAAGCGACGACGCGGGGACTGATGCTTTCCGAACCGGCAGGATTCCAGGCAGAAGCCGGCCACGGCGTCTCCGCCGAGGTGGACGGGCGCGAGGTGACGGTCGGCAATATCCCTATGATGGAGGCACGCGGCTATCCGCTGAACGGTTTACTGCCGGAGGTAGAACGGTTGCAGGCAGAAGCGAAAACAGCGATGCTCGTGGCCGTTGACGGTGAAGTACGCGGCGTGATTGCCGTGGCGGACACGCTCAAAGACGGCTCGGTCGAGGCGATTGCGGATTTGCGCCGGCTGGGGCTATACGTCGTGATGATCACCGGCGACAATCGCCAAACGGCGGAAGCCATTGCTAAACAGGCAAGCATTGATGCCGTGCTGGCGGAGGTATTGCCGGAAGGCAAAGCTGCCGCGATCAAGCAACTACAAGCGGCGGAGGTCAACGGGAAACCGGCCGTCGTGGCGATGGTCGGCGATGGGGTGAACGATGCGCCCGCGCTGGCTCAGGCCGATGTGGGGATCGCCCTCGGCACCGGGACCGACGTCGCCATAGCCGCCGCGTCCATCACGCTGATATCCGGTGACCTGCGGGGCGTCGTGCGGGCGGTCGTGCTCTCGCGTAAGACGCTGCATACCATCAAGCAAAACCTGTTCTGGGCGTTCTTCTACAACATCATCCTCATTCCGACGGCGGCCTTTGGCATGCTCAACCCCATGCTGGCGGCCGGGGCGATGGCTTTCAGCAGTGTGTTTGTTGTCACCAACAGTTTGCGGCTGAAAAGAGTCAATATCGGATAGAAGAGGGCAAGGATGCGGGCGTCAGTCAAGTTCGACTGACGCCCGCAAGATGTTCTATCATCCTGGCAACTCTAGCCGCGCCGGTGGCCTGGCGTAGTTTTACTCTGAAGACAGCTCATACCAAAACTCGACCGGATATCCTTGCGCGTCGGTATGGAGGACCTGCTGGACAACCTCCGGTTTCCCCGCCGTGCATTTCCATTCATAGACGGTGGTGTGCCCCGTCACGGCTGCCGGAATGTTATCGGCGGCAGGATTCTCTGTGCAGAACTTGTTCATTTCGGCCGTCGGCGTTTGGTCCGTGTTCGCTTTATCCAGACAGGGGATATTGGCGCCGAAATGGCACACCCATACTTTCCCGGCCATACAGCGCCATGTAGCGTGCTGTTGGAATTCCACCGGGGCATCGGCGGTCACGACGCCGGCCTTTATCATACTATCCAGGATAGACTGGGGTATTGGTTCGCCGTTATAGCGCGCGTCCGGTACATCTATCGTCCCCACCGCCGCGCAATAGGCGAAGGGATCGCTGTACGATGCTTCAGGCGCGCTCTGCGGGTCGCATGTTCCCGCGAAATAATCCCCGGCGTCGCAGGCCCGCCCGTTCTTGAAGGTGCAAGTTCCTTGCTCTTGCTCTGTGTTGCCATTCGCGGTGATGGCATACTCACCGCCGGTGATGGCGCAGTACTGCGCGGCCTGGTTGGTGTAGCCCGTAACCTTGACGCCGCCGACCGGACAGTCGCCGCGCTGCAAAGCCCATTCCTCGCATTGCCGGTTATCCTCAAAGAAACAGACCCCATATTCGCCGCCATCGCCGCGCTTCTGGATCGTGAGGGTTCCGCCCTGCTTGATGCAGTTCTCAGAGGCCGGATTGGACATCCCCGCCTCCGGCGTTGGGGTAGCACAGGCGCTCAGAAAAACCGTGATCAACAACAAACTCAACAGATACCACCCTAGGTGACGCATAGACCAGTAACTCCTTTATAGGCTAAATTAGATTGAATGACCTTCATGAGATATCGGAGCTTGACGAAAAAGGTAACAGGGAAATTTCCATCATCCTGCCTTTTCTCCTTAAAAAGGGCCTTGTATGTGAAAAGGTGTACAATGGAATTGAGGTTCTTCAGGATTTCGTGGGGTCAAAATAAGAAACCGGCCACGGATTGACACGCCAAGTATAAAAAATCAGTAACTATTCAGCCACCCTTGCCAGGTGGCAAACGGGACTTGGGGGAGGGTGCATAAATAGAAACACGCCTATCTCGTCATCCACAAGCACCGGGCATACCGAAATCCACGCTAAACCTGGTAGGGGATAAGTTACTTCGTCAGGTTTACTAGCCTGAATAGATACAAAAATCAGCGCAATCCGTGTCATCCATGGCAAAAACTAAAAAAGTGGGCGATAGAGGACTCGAACCTCTGACCTCTGCGATGTCAACGCAGCGCTCTAACCATCTGAGCTAACCGCCCATTACACAGCGGATTATATCATAGTTAGGGATTTAGACAAGGCCAAGGTGAGCGAAAACATAAGCTGAACTCGCCCCATTTTACATTCTTCATAACTACAGGACTTACGCCAGCCTGGCTCGAATCAAGCGGCGGAGGATTTGTAGTGACGCCTTCAGGCGTCTCTTAGGAGCTAAGAACGGCTAAAGCCGTCACTACAAACGGAAAGTTGCGTAAGTCCTAACTATTCAGTCACCTTTGCCAAGTTGCGAATGGGACTTTGGGGAGGGTGCATCATGGGTGGACACTTCTATCACATCGCAGCCAACTCGAATGACTGCGAATGTAATACAGCCAGCACCAAACGTGAAACGCGATTTTCCCCTCACGTTTTACGTTTTATAATAGGCCATCACAAGGACGAAAGATTTGGCCCGTCATCGTAAACGCAAAAGCGTCATTTTTGAGAATATCATCACCACCATCTCGACGAACTTCATCAATCTCCAGCCCGAAGAGATTGATGCCGAGATAAACCGCGCTTTGCGCACCATCAGCCAGGTGACGCGGGTAGAGCGCAGTTGCGTGGCGCTCTTTTCCGACGATCAGCGACAGTTGACATGCACTCACGCCTGGAGCGCGCCGGAAATCGCTGCGCAGAACCGGCCCTTCCCGACCATCTCCACCACGACCTGGCCCTGGTTGGCATCGCGCATCGCACACGGTGAGATCGTGAATGCGCCCCTCGTCGCGGACCTCCCGCCCGCAGCCGAGGCGGAAAAACGTGCGTGCCGCGCCCAGGGGGTCCAGTCGTTCGTCGCCATCCCCATGACCTATCGCGGCGTGGTGGTCGGCTTCCTCAAGTTCGACGCTATCCGCGCGCAGAAAACCTGGTCAGAACACACCATCGCTTTGCTCAAGACGGTCGGCGAAATCTTCGTCAATGCCCTGGAACACAAACGCGCCCAAGAGGCGCTTCAACTCGTTAACCAGACGTTGGAGCAGCGCGTGAAGGCGCGCACACAGGAGATCGAGCGGCGGCAGCGGGTCGCCGAAGGACTGCGCGACATCCTCGTGGTCCTCAACTCCGACCGTCCGGTCGGCGAAATGTTGAACTACCTCGTCGCCCAGGCATGTGCGTTGTTGGATTCGAGCGCCTGCGTGCTCTACCGCGTGAACCAGGAAGAACAGCAGATTCTCATCGAGGCCAGTTTTGGTTTGCCGGAAGCGTTCCTTTCCATCAAAAGCCTGCCGTTGCATGCCTGGCGTTTTTTAGGACACGGCGAACCCGGCGGAACGAACTTCGACCGCCAGCCTTACGCCATCGCGGATGTCGATGCCTCACCCATCGCTGCGGCAGCCCAGGATAGCACCATCGAACCCGCCGTGCGCGAGTGGTGCCGGGCCGCCGTCAAACATTACTGCGCTCTGCTCACCGTTCCCCTGGTCATCAAAGAGGAGTTCTACGGAAACCTCGGCTTTTATTACAACGACGCCCGCCAGTTCTCAGAAGAGGACATTCGCTTGGGGATGAGCTTTGGGAATCATGCCGCCCTCGCTATCGAAAATGCCCGTCTGCGCGTCCAGGCCGAACAGGCCGCCGTCCTCCAGGAACGCAGTCGGCTCGCCCGTGACCTGCACGACTCTGTGACCCAACTGCTGTACAGCCTCACCCTGCTGGCCGAAGCCGGACGCCGATTGGCACAAGCCGGCGACCTGCAACGGGTGAATGAGGTCATGGTGCGGCTCGGCGAGATCGGACAGCAGGCGTTTAAGGAAATGCGGCTGCTGGTCTACGAATTGCGACCGCCAGCCCTGGAAAACATCGGGTTAGTCGGGGCTTTGCAACAGCGGCTGGATACGGTCGAGAGACGGGCCGGCGTCGAAGCCTCGCTGGTGGTCAGCGGTGAAGTTCACCTTCCTGCCCACCTGGAAGAGGAACTCTACCATATCACCCAGGAGGCGCTCAACAATGCCTTAAAACACGCTGCGGCGACCTCGATTGCCGTGCGCATTGTCGCCGCTGAAAAGCGCATCGCCATCGATATCAGCGACGACGGCAAAGGACTCAACCTCAGCGCCGTCGGTGCCGAAGGCGGAATCGGCCTGAGCAGTATGCGGGAACGCGCCGAAAAACTGGGCGGCGTGTTGACCATCACCTCCTTACCCGGCAAGGGAACCAACATCAACGTCACGATAAACAACTCTGGTGCAACTGTAAACTTCGCCAGAGTCACTGAGAGAAATGAGGCCCCATCATGACCGAAACGATTCACATACTCGTCGCCGACGATCACGCCATCGTGCGCGAAGGCTTGCGCTGGCTCATTGCAACCGAGCCGGGGATGGAACTGGTCGGCGAGGCCGCCGACGGCGTCGAAGCGGTGGCGCGGGCGCGCGAACTGCGCCCCGATATCATCCTGATGGACGTGGTCATGCCGCGCAAGGACGGCATCGAAGCGATCAGTGAAATCAAGCAAGCGCTCCCCGACGTGCACATCCTGGTCCTCACAAGTTTCGCCGAAGATGACAAGGTTTTTCCGGCAATCAAGGCCGGCGCATCGGGCTACCTGCTCAAAGATACAGCACCCCAAGACCTGCTCCGTGCCATCCGCGACGTGCATCAGGGATTGCCCACCATGCATCCTGCCATCGCCCGCAAGGTGATGCAAGAAATCCAACGCCCTTCCAACTTGCCGCCTACCGCCGAGCCGCTGACCGCGCGCGAAGCCGATGTGCTCAAGCTGGTCGCGCGCGGGTTGGCGAACGAAGAAATCGCCAAGACCCTGTTCATTAGCGAGCGCACCGTGCGCACTCACGTCAGCAACATCCTGCGCAAACTCCATCTGGCGAACCGCACCCAGGCCACGCTCTACGCTTTGCGCGAGGGGCTGGTGAACCTCAGCAACGAACCACCGCCGTGAAATGACACTATCAGGCCGTTGCGGTTAAAAGAGCCTACGCCATTTGACGTACCCTCTTCCCGCAAAAATCTGTCTTTTGTCGCACTTCAAAACCGTCCTCATGACCGATGCGCCAGCGACAATATCGAGTATGATAGAGTCGAAATTGAGTGGCAACAAAAAGAACAGGTGCAATGCCCTTCCCTATCGAACTCAAGCGCGTTGCACCTGATTGTGTGAATAAGGATGGGTTGAATGGGTGCACGAATGCCGGTCCTGGTGGTGGCGACACCTGGCCCGCTACGGGATAGCCTGGTAGCACTTTTGAAGTCGCTGCCGCAGGTATCCAGCGTGGAGCAGGCCAACACTGCCACATCAGCCCTGAGAACGATTGAGAGCCAACGACCGGCGTTGGTGGTGGTCGATTCAAATCTGCCCGGTGGAGATGCATGGAATATGCTAAACCAGGTCAAGGCCAGATGCCCTCACACCCAATGCGTCGTCCTGTCCGATACCGTGCAACACTATCGGCAGGCAGAAGCCGCCGGAGCCAAGCGGGTCGTATTAACCGGCATTCCGGCCACCAAACTCTCCGTAACGCTCGAAGGCTTGTTAAGTTGAGCTGTTGCGACTCGTTTCAAAGACAATGATTATGGAATTATCTGACTGATGACTATCTGACTATTTTGAAGGAGAATTGAAAGGATGGAAGAGCTAGAATTGAATCGTGAATTGGAGGAGCCTCCCGGTCAAGGAGGCCAGCGTCGTTATTGGCAAACTGTTCCCTCTGAACAGTGGAATGATTGGCGTTGGCAACTGGCCCACCGCCTGAGTTCAGTAGAAGATTTCTCCCGCCTTATCCATTTAACCCCTGACGAAATCGCCGGTCTCTCTGCGCCTGAACGGTTTCGTGTTGAGGTTACCCCCTATTTCGCCAGCCTGATGGACCCGGACGATCCTCATTGTCCCATCCGGCGGCAGGTGATCCCAACAGGCCAGGAACTGGTGCCCTTTGACGCCGAAATGGCGGACTCGCTGGGCGAGGATGCCCATTCGCCGGTGGCGGGTCTGGTGCACCGCTACCCCGACCGCGTTTTGATGCTGCTGACTACGCAGTGCGCCAGCTATTGCCGCTTCTGCACGCGCAGTCGTCTGGTCGGCGACAGCCATGTGATGTTCAACTCGGCTTCTTACGAACAGCAGTTGGATTACATCGCGGCCACGCCCGAAATCCGCGACGTGTTGCTCTCCGGCGGCGATCCGTTGACGCTGCCGCAAAACGTCCTTGAGCGGATCCTCCAACGTCTGCGCGCCATCCCCCACGTGGAGGTCATCCGCATCGGCTCGCGCGTGCCCGTCTTCCTGCCGCAACGCATCACCCCGGAACTGACGGCAATGCTGTCTCGCTACCACCCGTTGTGGATGAACATCCATTTCAACCATCCCAAGGAAATCACGCCGGAAGTAGAACAGGCGCTGGCGCGCCTGGCGAACGCCGGCATCCCTCTCGGCAGTCAGACGGTACTGCTGGCAGGTGTCAACGATTGTCCCAACATCATGATGTCTCTGGTCCACAAGCTGGTGAAGAACCGGGTACGGCCTTACTACCTGTACCAGTGCGACCTCGTCCACGGCGCAGGTCACTTCCGCACGCCGGTGTCGAAGGGGCTGGAGATCATGGAAGCGCTGCGCGGGCACACGTCCGGTTTTGCCATCCCTACGTATGTGATCGACGCACCGGAGGGCGGCGGCAAGGTGCCTATCCTGCCGAACTATATGCTCAGCATGTCCGACAGCAAAGTGATCGTCCGCAACTACGAGGGCTTCATCACCGCCTACACCCAGCCGACGGACTACCAGGGTCACGACCCGGCGACATGTCCTTATTGCCAGAACCGCCGCCACGAGGCCGGACAGGAAGGCATCGCCGGCCTGCTCGCCGGCCATAGCCGCGAAGTCGCGCCGCAGGGCTGGCGCGAGACGCATGCGCGCGTTCCACAGACCCCTGCGCCCTTCGTCCTCCAACCTGAGGTGGTGGAGCGTTAGCATGACGAGGTTACGTATCGCCGTCGTCGCCAATCGCAAACACAGCGTCAAAGCTGAGGCTGGCGCGCCACCCGACGCGCTGGCCGAATACGACGCCGAAGAAACCGTCGAGAGCATTCAAAACACGCTACGCGGCCTCGGTCACGATCCGTTCTTCCTGGAAGCCGACGAGACTTTCCTCGACACGGTGCGCGCCTCTCGGCCCGACATCTGTTTCAACATCGCCGAGGGGTTGCGCGGCGATGCGCGCGAGTCCCACGTACCGGCGGTGCTGGAGCTGCTGTCCATCCCCTACACCGGCTCGAAGGTGCTGACCCATGCTATTTCGTTGGACAAAGCCGTCACCAAACAAATCTGGCGCGACGCGGGGCTGCCGACGGCGCCATTCCAGCGCTTTACCCACGCCGATGAGCCGCTGGACAGACGTCTGACTTTCCCGCTTTTCGTCAAGCCGGTGCGCGAGGGATCGGGCATGGGGATCAACGTCCATTCCATTGTCCACAACGAGACCGACTTGCGCGCGCAGGTGCAGTGGGTCATCACGACTTACCGCCAGCCGGCATTGGTCGAGCACTATTTGCCGGGCCGCGAGTTCACCGTGGCGCTCATCGGCAACCGCTATCTGCCGGGGGAAGCGCCGCGCTCTGATTTCTACGACGCGGCCGGCTTCCACGTTTTCCCCATCGAGGAAATCGACATGTCGCAGGCAGCGATCCCGAACGTGTACAACACAGAAGCCAAGGGATTTGCGCCGCAGAATGTGGGCGGCCCACAGTTTCACTGCCCGGCGGATTTGCCGGACGATCTCACGGCCGACATCCAGGCATGGACCGTTCAAGCCTTCGAGGCGCTCAACGCCCTGGATGTGTCGCGCGTGGATTTCCGGCTGGACGAGAACGGCGCTCCGCAGCTTGTGGAAATCAACACCCTGCCCGGCTTGCGCCCGGCGTTTAGCGACATGTGCATCATCGCCGACGCCGCGGGCGTCAGCTATGAGACGCTCATCGCTGAAATCCTCGGACTGGCCTTGCGGCGTTATAACCTCGCGTAAAAACAACGGGCCTTGTAGGGCGAGGAGTCACCTCGCCCTACAATTTTCATCCAGCCTGCTATGAAGATCATCTATACGGACCGCCATCACCATCACGCCACCGATGGGCTTGTGGTAGAGGGGCAGCCCTTTGTCTACAAAGAAACCCCGGCCCGCGCCGAAGCCATCCTCGCTGCCGTGCAAGCCGCACGCCTGGGCCTGGTGACGCCTCCCGCCGACTATGGCCTCGCGCCGCTCCTGGCCGTCCATGACGCCGACTACATCGCCTACATGCGGACGGCTTATGCCCAAAATGCGGCGTACTGCGGAGCAACGCGCCCCCTGCTGGCAGGGCGCAACGGCGTGACACTCGACCGCGCCCCGCACTGCCCGGCGGATTTCATCAGTCGGCGCGACTATTACACTTACGATTACGAAGACCCCATCCTGGAGGGCACATGGGAGGCGGCTTATTGGAGCGCGCAGTGCGCCCTCACCGCGGCGGATTTCGTCCGCCGTGGTGAACCGGTTGCCTACGCGCTGTGTCGTCCTCCCGGCCACCACGCGATGCCCGATCAATACGGCGGGTTCTGCTACCTCAACAACGTCGCCATTGCCGCGCGCAGCATGCAAGCCGCCGGCCCCGTCGCCATCCTGGACATCGACTACCACCACGGCAACGGCACCCAGGCGATCTTCTACGCGGATCCGGCAGTGTTGTTCTGCTCCCTCCATGCCGACCCGGACGTGGACTATCCGTTTTTCTGGGGACGGGCCGACGAGCACGGTGAGGGGCCGGGAACGGGACTGAATCACAACTGGCCCCTGCCACTGCAGACGGACGACGCCCTCTATCTCGCGGCGCTGGACGAGGCCCTGAACACCATCGCCGACTTCACACCGCGCTATTTGCTCATCTCCCTGGGGCTGGATGCCGCCGTAGGCGATCTCATCGGCAAATTCCACATCACCACCGCCGGCTTCCGCGAGATCGGGCAGCAGATCGCCGCGCTAAAACTGCCCACCGTCATCGTCCAGGAAGGCGGCTACCGGGTGGAGACACTCGGTGAAAATGCAACGGCCTTTCTGCGGGCGTTTGTGGCGTCGTGAGGCTCGGAATGTCGGGTAAAAAAGCCTAACAACAGCGCTTCCCCTCCCCAACACGCCAAGTCCTGCGGAGGTCCTTGGCCCCGCAGTTCCTTGATCGCCACCCGACCTGACGGGTTTCACAAGAACCCGTCAGGTCTTTTGTTGAAGCTCATTGGCAAAAGTACAAAAGCACGTATAATTTTGGTAGCTATTCAGCCACCCTTGTCAGGTTGCGAATGGGACTTTGGGAATGGTGCATCATGGGTTGACGCTTCGGTCATAGGCGATGACCCTCTCATCCCCCAGCCCCCTTTTCCCCCGCAAGCGGGGAAGAAGGGAGTGAAAAAAATGGGGATGGGCTTATAGAGACACGCCTATCACGTCATCCAAGAGCCTGTGTCTACCAAAATCCGCGCCAAACCTGCTATGGGGAATACATTGCTGCACCAGGTTTACTGGCCTGAATAGATACTCAGTAGATCTCATTTTGCTGGTCTGGATCGCCAGATCCAGACCGGAACGGGGATCTGGCGATCCCCTCAAAGCGATGTGTGATCTACTGATACTCATTTTGTTGTGCCGATACGTCAAGAGTAGACGGCACGGATTTTAGAAACAAGGTCAAAGGTATGGAAAAATTACAAATCATTCCCCTGGGTGGGTTAGGGGAAGTCGGAAAAAACATGATGGCGCTGGAATATGGGCGCAATATCCTGATCATCGATGTCGGAATGATGTTCCCCGAAAGCGATATGCCGGGCGTGGATTACATCATCCCCGACTATCGCTACCTGAAGGGCAAAGAAGACCGCATCCGGGGGATTGTCATCACCCACGGACACGAAGACCATATCGGAGCGCTGCCGCATTTTCTGCAAGAGTTCAACGCGCCGGTTTACGCGACGACGCTGACACGCGGGTTGATCGAGGTCAAACTCCGCCGTGATCTGCAAAAGCGGGTCAAATTACAGCCCATGGAACCCGGCGACACGCTTCACCTGGGGCCGTTCACCGTCGAACCTTACCACGTGTGTCACAGCATCCCAGATGCGGTGGGGTTAGGCATCGACACGCCACTTGGCCTCATCGTCCACAGCGGCGATTACAAGATGGACCACACACCGGTGGACGGACGGCCCAGCGACATCGCCAAGCTGGCGGAATTCAACCGGCGCGGCGTCCTGGTGCTGCTCGCCGATAGTACCAACTCCGATCATCCCGGCACGACGCCCTCGGAGTACAGTCTAAACGCGGCCCTGGCCGATGTCTTCCGCCAGGCCAAGGGGCGGGTCATCGTGGCAACGTTCGCCTCACTGATCTCCCGCATCCAGCAGGTGATGGAAGTGGCCCACAGCTTCGGACGCAAAGTCGCCATCGCCGGCACCACGATGCTGAAAAACATCAAGATGGCCCGCCGCCTGGGCTATCTGAACGTGCCTGACGATCTCATTCTGCCCTTGCAGGACATCAACCGTCTGCCGCCGCATCAAGTTACCATCATTGCCACCGGCGCGCAGGGCGAGCCCCGTTCGATTATGGGGCGGCTGGCGATCGCGCAGCATCCTTCCCTACGCATCGTGCCGGGGGATACGGTGGTGCTCTCTTCTCACACCATTCCCGGCAACGAAGAAACCGTGCACCGCGTCATCAACCGCTTGTTTCAGAAGGGGGCGAACGTCGTCTATCATCCCGTCGCCCCGGTGCATGTCTCCGGCCATGCCAGTCAGGAAGAGCAGAAGATGCTGCTTAACCTGCTGCACCCGAAATTTTTCGTGCCCATTCACGGGGAACTGCGACACTTGAAGCTGCACGCTATGCTGGCGCAGGAGGTCGGCATCCCCCGGCAGAACATGGCGGTCGTAGAAAACGGCTACATCCTGCGTTTTTCCTCCGACAGTCTGGAAATCGGGGAACGGGTGCCGGGCGGCTACGTTTTCGTGGACGGGACCCTGGTGGGTGACGCGGTCAGTCCGCAGATCATTCAAGACCGCGAGACACTGGCCATCGCCGGCGTGTGCAACGTCGTCTTCACCTACAACCGTCGGCAAGGTCTGCTGATCGGTGAGCCGCGCATCACCGCGCGCGGGGTGGCGACCGTCGACGTCCTCAACGATTTGATCGAGCGGGCGTAACCGGTGCTCCGGCGAACACTACAAGCCACGCATGGCGACGCTGCGCAAGCTGATGTCGAAAAAGCTGTCGAACGGGCCCTGTCGAACTTTTTCTTTGAAGAGGTGCAAAGCCGGCCGGAAATGATCGTCGTAGCTGTGCCGCTTGGCTAACCTGAGTTGCGGATGCTCAGGACTTACGCCAGCCTGGTTCGAATCAGGCGGTGGGGGTGGGTAGTGCTAAGAGCGACTGAAGCCGCCACTACAAACGGAAATGGGCGTAAGTCCTGTGCTGACAGAATTTAGGCGTTATGGCGCGAATTCTCTTTATCTACAAGCAGTTTCCGGCTCCGGGGGTGGGCCATGCCGGCGGGGAGTCGCTTTTCAAGCTCATGGAAGCGCTGTACCGCCGGGGTCATGGCTTAAGCCTCGTCGCGCGTATGCTGGACGAAGAACGTCCACTATTGCCACACGTCGAAGCCATCTGCGAGCGGGTTGACACCGTCCCGCACCATCGTTCACTGCCGGGACCGCGTCCCCTGGCGGTGCTGCGCAGTTACATGGCACTGCGACGCGCCACCCGGCGTGCTCTGCACGATCTTCGGCCAGACCTGGTTCATATCGAAACCACGCAAACGGCGCTGGCGTTGCTCGGCGTGCAACTCCCCAAGTCCTCATTCCGCACCCAGGATGTAAACTGGTTTTTGCAACAGCAAAGGGCGGCGCACACGCGCGGCCTCCGACAGCTATGGGCCAAGGCGACCGGCGCTTTGTATCGCCGGCTCGAACCGGCGCTCTGGCGCCGCTACGATTTGCTCCTGGCCATTTCGGAGGGAGATAAAGCGCTGCTGGCAGCGGCGGGAGGGACGCAACCACTGCTCCTCCTGCCGCTGACTCCGGCGGTGTCGCCGGAGCCGCCTACACCACCAGCCGTCCTCGCCGGACTAAACCTGCTCTTTGTCGGAGCGATGGGGCGCGACCACAACCGTGACGGCGTGACCTGGTTCCTCGATCACGTCTGGCCGCTCATCCGCACTGCGGTCCCCGCAGCGCGCTTCTATGTGGTCGGCGGCTCGCCGACGGCGGAGCTGCAAACCCGCGCCGATGGGGAACACTGTTTTGTCACCGGCTTTGTCGCCGATCTGGCACCCTGGTATCGCGCGGCGGCGGTTTTCGTCTCGCCGTTGCTGGTCGCCGGTGGGTTACTGCAAAAAGTCATGGATGCGATGGCGTTCGGTGTGCCGGTCGTGGCGACGAGCGTGTGCAACCACGGCCTCGGCGCGACGCCCGGCGAGCATCTGGTGATCGCGGACACGCCGGAAGCGTTCGCCGCAGCGGTAATCGCGCTGTTACTCGACCCTGAGGCTTGCGCTCGAATCGGCGCAGCAGGCCAACGGTTCATTCACGAGAACTACGATGTCGAAACCTCCATCGCGTGTTGGGAAGCGGCGTTATTGCAGTTGTTATGATCTCCCACAAGGACATGGTATAATTCGAGTTGGGTCAAAGGTGTAGAATATACGCCATCAAAGCATGAAGAGGCTATCCGACGCATAGACTGACAACTATTGTGAGGAGTCATCACGCACTATGGCACGAAGAAGAATGACCAGACGACGCAATACAGCCCCGGCGCTGATTACCGCCTTGTTGGCGCTGGTATTCCTGGCCCTTATCGTTGGCGTGGCGGCTTTTGTCATCTCCTGGCTCCAGGGGTTTCTGGCATCACCGGGGATTACTCCGGGTTTGCCCAGCAGTAGTGGCCCCAGTGAGAACGTCAAGTACGAATTTGGGCAGGTTGTACCCATCTGGACGGGCAAGGATCGCGTTACAGTGTTGCTGCTCGGCATCGACGAGCGCACGCAAGAGACCGGGCCGTGGCGCACCGACACGATGATAGTGCTGACCCTCGATCCGGTCACCAGGATGGCGGGCGTGCTCTCCATCCCCCGCGACCTCTGGGTGCCCATTCCCGGCTACGGTGACGGGCGCATCAATACCGCGCACTTCCTGGGCGATCTCTACAGCTATCCGGGCGGCGGCCCGGCGCTGGCTGTGGAAACCGTGGAATACAACCTGGGCGTGCCGATCAACTACTATGCCCGGGTGAATTTCCAGGGCTTCGTCGGCCTCGTCGATCTCATCGGCGGCGTGGATATTTACGTGGAAAATGACATTAACGATCCGCTGTACCCGGACCATGCCTACGGGTACGATCCACTGTACATCGCAGCGGGCTGGCACCACTTCGACGGCGAGATGACGCTCAAGTACGCTCGCACGCGGCACGGCAACAGTGACTTCGACCGCGCGCACCGCCAACAACAGGTGATATCGGCTATTTTGGAAAAGGTCACGGATGTCGGTTTGCTGCCGGACCTGGCGAAGAAGGCGCCGGAGATTTACAAGATGTTGGAAACATCGGTGCAGACCGACCTGGCGCTCGACCAGATCCTGGCGTTGGCTAACCTGACGATCCAGATAGATCGCTCGACGATTCGCTTCGGCGTCATCGACCAAACCTGCACGCAATCCTGGATCACGCCGGACGGCGCACAGGTCTTGGTGCCCCTGCGTGACCCGATGCGCGAAGTGCGCGACTATGTCTTCGCCGCCGACATTCCCACGCCGGCGCCCAACGAGGCGCAAGCGACGCCGGTCGTGATGACGCCAACGCCGGAAACCGCGACCGTGGCCGTCCTCAACGGCACCACGCGGGCCGGGCTGGCCGGGACGACGGCGGACTATCTCAAAGCGCAGGGCATCGCTACCACTCAAGTCGGCAATGCCGACCGCCAGGACTACACCGTGTCGCAGGTCATCATGAACCATGACAAGCCGATGACGGCGGCGCGCATTGCCAGTCTATTGAACATGCCGACGACGGCCATTGTCAAAGGGGCAACTCCTGACACGGCCCAGGATATTGTGGTGATCCTCGGCAACGACTATTCCGGTCCGCCGTAAACGAGACGAGGAAACGTTGCGCAAGCTGCCGGTTTGCAGTACCAGCAAACAAACATTGCTGGTAACTATTCAGCCGCCCGTGTCAGGTGGCGAAGGGGACTTTGGGGAGGGTGGCATCATGGGTTGACACTTCGGTCATAGGCGCTGACCCTCTCATCCCCCAACCCCCTTCTCCCCCGCCAGCGGAGGAGAAGGGGGCGAAAAAGCGGGGGTGTGGGCTGATAGAAACACGCCTATCTCGTCATCCAAAAGTGCCTGGCATACCAAAATCCACGCCAAATCTGGTATGGAATAAGTTGTTTCGCCAGGTTGACTGACCTGAATAGATACCATGGCTGATTCACTACTTCCAGAGGCATTCATCATGAAGGGGGTGATTCACCAGCGGTGGAGTGAAAACTTTTCACCACGAAGGGCACACAGGACACAAAGAATTTGAGTTTTTCTCTATGAACTCGGTGTGTTTTATGGCTATTTTCAAGGGAGGACAATGGTTTCAACCGATGACCGTTCTGTTCTGAGCCGGCTACCCTACGCGCGGCTAATCAACCTCGGCTTTGTGCTCATCTACTTGAGCGTGACGGCAGCCGCCGGTTATACTACCTACTTTACGATCCGGCAGAACGTCGCTGCCGCGGATATTCTGCCGGAGTTCACGATCAAACAAACAGAGGAAGAAAGCCCCAACGTCGGCCATGTCGAAGGCGAAACATTGCCGGTATGGACCGGCACCGACCGCGTGACCGTGCTGATCCTCGGCATTGACGAACGCGCTCAGGAAACCGATTACTGGCGCACCGACACGATGATCCTGGCCACCCTCGACCCGGTGACGATGAAGGCCGGTGTGCTCTCCATCCCCCGCGATCTATGGGTGCACATTCCCGGCTACACCGAAGACCGCATCAACACGGCGCACTTCATCGGCGACGCTTACGATCATCCCGGCGGCGGGCCGGCGCTGGCGGTGGAAACGGTGGAATACAATCTAGGCGTCCATATCGATTATTACGTGCGTTTCAATTTTCAGGCCTTCGTCGAGCTGGTGGATCGCATCGGCGGCATCGACATCGATGTGCCGGAAACCATCCACGATACCCAATATCCAACCGCCGATTACGGGGTTGAAGTGTTCCACGTCGACGCCGGGCCGCATCACTTTTACGGGGAGGAGGCGCTGAAGTATGCCCGCACCCGTCATTCCAACGGCGGCGACTTCGACCGCGCGCGGCGGCAGCAGCAGGTGATTAAGGCCATCTTCAAGCGGATCACAGAGGCCAACTTGCTCCCGCAGCTCGCCGCCCAGGCGCCGGAAATACTGCAAATCCTGGAAAAATCGGTCAAAATCGATTCCAGACTGCAATTGGACGAGATCATCGCCCTGGCCAATCTGGCGCGGCGCGTGAATATGGATGAAGATGTCACCTTTCGCGTCATCGACGAGTCATGCACGCTCTTCAAAACTACGCCCGACCAGATGCAGATCTTGATCCCCCTGCGCGATGAAATACGCAAGGTGCGCGATGAAGTCTTTGGACTCAGCAACAACGGAGAAACATTGCAGACGCTCGAAAAAGAATCCGCCACGGTCTCGGTGCTGAACGGCACTCAAACTGCGGGATTGGCCTTCACCACCAGCCAGTTCCTCGAGGCCAACGGTCTGCCCATCGCTGCCTACGACAATGCCGACCGCCAGGACTACGACACCTCGCTGGTGATTCTCAACCGTGCCAAGCCGATGACGGCCGCACAAATTCTCTCGCTGCTCAAGCTGCCGCAGTCGGCGGTTGTCAACGGGAACAACCCCACCGCCCAATACGACGTGGTGATCATTCTAGGCGCGGATTACACGAATGGGCAATAAAGTAGACAGTAGACGAGGCCGGGGTATCGGCGGGCGTCGTTTCGCCAGGTTGACTAACCTGAATAGATACGAGATTCCGAGAGCGAGCACGAACTTCGCCGCGTGTTACGGCGCTTCGGGCTGGCCCAACGGCTGCATGATGATGTAGTTAAACCCGTTCATCGGAATGTGTTCCACCAGGCCGTAATGCTGTCCGATGGCGGTGAGCACCGGCGGCGGATAGAACTGCGCCCGCATGATCACCAGATCGAATGCCTCCCGGCGGATCATCGCTTCCAACTCGCTCGTGTCGAGCAGGCCGTTGTTGTACAGGTTGAGCAACTGGGTGGGATTGGTCACCACAGGCTTGCCGGCCAGCATCGGGAAAGCGGCTTCCTCGCTGAAGACCGGCAAATCGGTAGCCCGCACGTACTCCATGATGCGTGCACCGCCGGCGTAGTCACGCGGCAGCATGAAGTGCCCCACCTGTGTGTAGCCTACCGCGTCGTAATACGGGTAGTCGGCATACACCGACTGTCCAGCAACACCCAAGACGCGCGCCACCGGTCCCCAGAACGGTCCAGCCGTGGGCAGGTGCACCATCCGCGTGGACTGTACTAAGAACAGGAGGGGAATCCCTATCGCCAGGTAGCTCGACCCCCGGGGATGTCGCTGTGCCACGTGGTCGCGCCCCTTGCCCAACGCGAATCCACTCAGGATGATCGCCGCGGCCACCGAGGTGACCCAGTACGCTTCCCCTGCGCCCCACTTGCCGGACATGACGCCGGTGCCCAACGCAGAGACAAACCACAGTGCATACACGGAGAGAGATCCAACGTAAGTTTCATAAATCACCATCCCCACTGCCAGAATGACGAACACGGTATGCACTTTGAACCAGGCGCGCGCCAGCGCCATCAACTGCGGGACGAGGAATTCGTTCACGTTGGCCGAGATCGTGTTGATCCACCACTGCCCGCCCGTGGCCTGATTGATGCCGAGGAAGGCAAACCCAAAGACGGCGCCAAAAATGAGCACGGCCACGATAGCACGCCGGGGATGGCGCAAAAAGAGATATCCAAACACCGCTGCCGCCGTGAAGACCGCCAATTGCTTGGCATATCCGGCCAGAAACAAACAGGCCAGTCCCAAAACCAGATTGCGTTTGCCGTGACGGGGATTCTCCGCGTCCGCGATGAAGAAGACGCAGAGTGTTTCGAAGAACACCATCGTCAAATGTTGGCGACACAGCGGGCCGATATGATAAACGAAGTTCGACGCCGGGTACGCCAGCGCCGACAGCAGCGGGATGAAGACACCGCCCGTGCGCCGCCGCACCGTCCACCCAATGACAAACGCCGTCAACAAAGTGATGACGAACGAAAGCACACGCCCGGACAGGAGCGTCTTCCCTAACAATGGAAAGAGCAGAATGTTGAGGAGGTGAAACACCGGCGGGTAATTCGATGAGTAGAAGGGGTATACACTGCTGTCACGATAGGGCCATTCGCCCTGGCTGTGCAGGACGGCGTCGTACAACTCGAAGCTCTCACCCTGGTCGTAGTCATAAGGCCAGCGGAAGAGATCGACGGCGTAGGCCGTGTACACACCCAGGTAGGCCAGGAACGCCAGCAGCGCCAGGAGCAGCAGCGCCCGTTCGAGCCAGACTGTCACGCGGCGGCGCGAGGGGAGAGCGGAGCCGGCGTGGGGGACGTATCGCGGTTCGCCTGCGGCGGCCGGCGCATCCCCCCGATGCAGCAACGGCGCACCGAGAAGCGCGACGCCCAATCCGGCCAGAAGCAGCGCACGTTCTAGCGGCCCGATGCCTGCCCACTCCCCGGCGCCCAAACGTCCACCGATCAAAAGCACGGCATCCGCGCCCAATCCGGCGAGGATGATGAGCCAGCCGAGTTGTTTTTTGGTCAGTGCGTGATTCACGGCTGGTTAGGATAATTCTTCCAGAAATTCGTGCAGATCGTGGCGGACGGCATAGGCGGCGGCTTCGGCGCGGTTGGTCAGGCCCAGTTTGGAGAGGATGCTGCTCACGTAGTTGCGCACGGTCCCTTCACCCAGGAAGAGGGACTTGGCAATCTCCTTGTTGGTGCGGCCTTCTGAAACCAGTCCCAGGACACGCAGTTCTTGTTCGGTCAGGTCGCTGAAAGCGGCGGCCTGCTCCTGGCGTGTCGCCTGGCGCACCCGGGCGAGGACGCGCTGCGTGACCGCCGGGTCGAGCAGAGCTTCACCCTCACCTACCCGCCGGATAGCCCGGATCAACTCGTCGCCGCCGCCCTGTTTGAGCACGTACCCGGCTGCGCCGGCGCTGATGGCATCGAAGAGCATCTCGTCTTCGGCGTAAGAGGTGAGCATCAGCACTTCGGTGTGCGGCAGTTGTGCTTTGATCTCACGACAGGCTTCGATGCCGTTTTCTCCCGGCATACGAATGTCCATCACCACCACATCGGGACGATGCTGCAAGGCTTTTTCGACAGCTTCCCTGGCCGATGCGGCTTCATCCACCACGACAAAATTGGCCTGATTGCTCAATAGGGTACGCAATCCCAACCGTACAACTTCGTGATCATCCACAATCAAAATGCGTAATGTCATATTTTCCATTTCTCCTTTCGGATATAAAACGCAGGTTCTTCAAGTGCGCCCATCCTGCCTGCCTCCCTTCCCCAGGGAAGGGAGAATTTTTGGTATCTATTCAGGCTCGTAAACCTGACGAAGCCACTTATTCCCTATGCCA
>DAOOGN010000034.1:0-35320 GCA_035415725.1 Anaerolineae bacterium
CCTGGCATAGGGAATAAGTGGCTTCGTCAGGTTTACGAGCCTGAATAGATACAAAGAAAAATCCGTTCCATCCGTTGACAGATTTTCGTGCTGCATGGTGTGCGTTAGCACCGGCATCTCCTCGATTAACCTCAATTGAGCAAGCAATACATCCGGACTAACCTCGCGTTCGTTGAGTTCCGTCACTCGTATGGCTGAGCTTGCTCCCGCAATTCTCGCGCGTAAGCAGCACTATCCGTGATATCCTCGCGATCTTTCCACAGGCCGATCAAGCCGGACTCGCGGAACTCCCCCACCGTCAAATGCCTGTGCGATGCAGTGTCGACTTCTTCAGTCTTTTCGGCCTCCAAAAGCCGCTCGTGCAATCACTGAATGACATCCGCCGTCAAGGCTGATTCAGGGTAAACTGCCTTCCGTTCATTCAGGACTGCGCGAACTTCATCTGGCGATGCTTCGCTTAAGCTCTGAAGCAACGCGGCATACGCGACTTCCTGCTGTCGAGCCGAGGATGCCCAGGCAACGTGTCGCGTAAGCGCGTAAACGATAAACTGATTGAGCGACACGCCCTCTTCCTCCGCCAATGACGCCAACTGCCGGTGCAATGTGTCCGGTAGTCGCAACGTGAATCGTCCCATCATTCCCTCCTCGACACTCGTATGGGCAACGCTTTTCTTATGCTCTCAATGCCATTATAGCACCACCCGTGGTGTCACGCAAGGCCCAATATCCGCACCGGCAGCGTCCCATGCCGCAAAAACCGGATCGCAGCGACGGCAGTGCGCAGCGCCACCAGCGTGGTGACGTAGGGAATGTGGTATTGCAGCGCCGCCGCGCGGATGCGATACCCCGCCGTGCGCACGCCCTGCCACGGCAGCGGCACGCCGCGCTCCGGCGCGCTCGCCGGCAGCGGCGCGTCGAGGATGCGCTTCTCACTGCGCACGGCGGAAGGCGTGTTCACTACCAACTGCACCCGCCCCTGGGCGATGACGTCCACGCAGTCGGGCCGCCCCTCGCCAACCTTGTGGACGACCTCAGCAGGAATCCCCAGCGCCTGTAGCGCGTGCGCCGTGCCACGCGTGGCGAGGATGGCGAAGCCCATATCGTGCAACTGTCCGATCAACGCACTGCCCTCGCGCTTGTCGACGTCGGTGAGGCTCACCAACACCGCACCCGCCGTGGGCAGTGGATTTCCCGCCGCAATCTGCGACTTGGCGAACGCCTCCGGGAACCCCGCGCCGAAGCTCATCACCTCGCCCGTCGAACGCATCTCCGGCCCCAGGAGCACGTCGCTGCCCGGGAAGCGCCGGAACGGCAGGACGACTTCCTTGACGGAGACGAGAGAAGTAGACGGTAGACGGTAGACGGTAGACAGGGGGGGAGTTGCGGGTCGCGAGTTAAGGGTTGTGAGTTGCGTAACTCGTGATTCGCTGATTCGCTCATTCGCCGATTCTTGATTCGCCAATTCGTAATTCGTAATTCGTAATTCGTTATTCGCCAACAGATCGCGGAGTTTGCGCCCCACAAGGATTTTGGCGGCGAGTTTCGCCAGGGGGACGCCGATGGCTTTGCTGACGAAAGGGACAGTGCGTGAGGCGCGCGGGTTAGCTTCGAGGATGTAGAGTTGCTCGCCTTTGATCGCCATCTGGATGTTGACCAGGCCCTTCGCGCCCATCGCCAGCACCAGACGCGCGGCGGCGTCTTCGACCGCGGCGATCTGGCGCTCGGAGAGGCTGGCCGGCGGCAGCACGCACGCCGAATCGCCGGAGTGGATGCCGGCCTCCTCGATTTGCTCCATCAGCCCGGCCACCCACACGTCCATGCCGTCGGTAAGGATGTCCACGTCGAGTTCCAGCGCGTCTTCGAGGAAACGGTCGATGAGCACCGGATGTCCCGCCGAGACGCGCGCTGCTGCGGTGATGTAGTGGCGCAGCTCGTCGTCGTTCGCCACGATCTCCATCGCCCGCCCGCCGAGGACGTAGCTGGGGCGCAGCAGCACGGGATATCCCAGGCTTTCGGCCACCTGCAGCGCCTCATCGACCGTGACCGCCGTCCCGTAAGGCGGGCTTTTGAGGCCGAGTCGGTCCAGCAGCGCGCCGAACTGTTTGCGGTCTTCGGCCATCTCGATCATCCCGTAGTCCATGCCGAGCAAGGGGACGTTGTGCTCTACCAGCGTCCGCGCCAGCTTGAGCGGCGTCTGCCCGCCGAACGTCACTACGACGCCGACGGGGCGCTCGTTTTCGATGATCGCCAGCACGTCCTCCGCCGTGAGCGGCTCAAAGTACAGCCGGTCGGCGGTGTCATAGTCGGTGGAGACCGTCTCCGGGTTCGAGTTGACCATGATGACCTCGTAGCCTTCCTCTTGCAGCGCCCACACCGCGTGGACGTTGGCGTAGTCGAACTCGATCCCCTGCCCGATGCGGTTCGGCCCCGACCCAAGAATAATCACCCGCTCCCGTCTTCCCCCATCCGTTCCATCCGTTAAATCCGTTGACGCCGCTTCGTTCTCCGTCCCCCCATACGTCGAATAGAAGTACGGCGTGGCGGCCTCGAATTCGGCGGCGCAGGTGTCCACCATCTTGAAAACCGGTCGGACCTCCAAAGCTGCGCGGCGGAGACGGACGTCTTCCCCGGAGCGGCTCCACAGTTCGCCCAATTCGACATCGGAAAAGCCCCACAGCTTCGCCTGCAGGAGCGTGTCCCGGTCGAGATCGTCCCAGGGCAGAGCGCGCAACGCCGTTTCCAGGGCGACGAACTGCGTCATCTCGGTGAGGAACCAGCGGTCGATGTGCGTCAGGGCGTGGAGGTCGTCCACCGTATAGCCCGTCCGCAGTGCTGCGAAGACGTAACTCAAGCGCTCCGGCGTGGGAGTCGCCAGGTACTGCGGGATGCGCTCGAAATCGAGCTTGGGCGTGACGTCGAGTTCGAGCGAGCGCATGGCCTTGCCGAGCGCCTCTTTGAACGTCCGCCCGATCGCCATCACCTCGCCCACCGACTTCATCTGCGTGTTGAGGCGCGGGTCGGCGCCGGGGAATTTCTCCAACTGGAAGCGCGGCATCTTCACCACCACGTAGTCGAGCGTCGGTTCGAACGCGGCGGTGGTGCGGCGGGTGATGTCGTTGGCGATTTCGTCCAGGCGGTAGCCCACGGCGAGCAACGCGGCGACTTTGGCAATCGGGTAGCCAGTGGCCTTCGACGCCAGCGCCGACGAGCGGCTGACGCGCGGGTTCATCTCGATGACGACCATGCGCCCGTCCGTCGGATTGACGGCGAATTGGATGTTGGAGCCGCCCGTATCCACGCCGATCGCGCGCAGCACGGCCAACGAGGCGTCGCGCATGTGCTGGTACTCGCGGTCGGTGAGCGTCTGCGCGGGCGCGACAGTGATCGAGTCGCCGGTGTGAATGCCCATCGGATCGAGGTTCTCGATGGAGCAGACGATGATGGCGTTGTCCGCGCAGTCGCGCATCACCTCCATCTCATATTCCTTCCAGCCGATGACGGATTCTTCGAGCAGCACCGTGGCGGTGGGGCTTTCGATGAGCGCCTGGTTGACAATCGCCGTGAGTTCTTCGAGGTTGTAGGCGATACCGCCGCCTGTCCCGCCAAGCGTGAAGCTGGGACGCGCAATCAGCGGGTAGCCTAATTCTGCCGCCGTCTCCAGGGCCTCGCGCAAGCTGCTCACCTGCCGACTGCGCGGAACTTGGAGGCCGATAGCGAGCATCGTCTGCTTGAACAGCTCGCGGTCTTCGGCCAACTGGATGGCTTTGAAGGAGGCGCCGATCAACGCCACGCCGTATTTTTCTAGCACGCCGTTTTCCGTGAGTGCCACCGCGAGATTCAGTGCCGTCTGCCCGCCGAGCGTCGGCAGCAGCGCGTCGGGGCGCTCTTTGGCGATGATGGCCTCGACGAACTCCGGCGTCAGCGGCTCGATGTAGACCGCGTCCGCAAGCTCCGGGTCGGTCATAATCGTCGCCGAGTTGGAGTTGACGACAAGCAGCTTATACCCGGCCTGTCGCAGCGCCTTGAGCGCCTGCGTGCCGGAATAGTCAAATTCGGCCGCCTGCCCGATGACGATCGGGCCGGAGCCGAGGATGAGAATTTTGTGGATGTCGGTGCGTTTTGGCATTTTCTACTCTCGTCTTTTGTTTCACCGCAGAGGACACGGAGTTTTTATGACTTAGCGTTCTCTGCGCACTCTGCGGTGAAATCTTCCCCCACCATCGCGAGGAATTCCTCGAAAAATCCATTCGCGTCGTGCGGACCCGGACACGCTTCGGGGTGATGCTGCACTGAGAACGCCGGGTAATCGCGCAGGCGCAGCCCTTCCAGCGTGCCGTCGTTCAATGATAACTGCGTCACCTCCACCGGCCCAAATCCCAACGGACTTTCGCCAACCAGCATCTCAATCGGCAACATTTCAGCCATCGTAATTCGTGATTCGCTGATTCGCCCACTCGCTGATTCGCCCATTCGCTCATTCGCCGATTCGCTGATTCTCGATTCTTGATTCTTGATTCTTGGTTCTCTCTCCAACGGCGTCCACGCAATGCCCAGGCTGGCCGGGTCAACGGCGAAGCCATGGTTCTGCGTGGTGATGAGGATGCGACCCGTCGTGAAGTCCTTGACCGGGTGGTTGGCCCCGCGATGGCCGAAACGCATCTTGTACGTCTTGCCGCCGAGCGCCAGGCCAAGCAGTTGATGCCCCAGGCAGATGCCCGCGAGCGGCACGTGCTGTTCGAGCAAACCGCGTAGCAACGCCATCGTCGCGTGGAGCGGCTCCGGGTCGCCGGGGCCGTTGGACACGAGCACGCCATCCGGTTTGAGCGCGAGCACCGTCGGCAAGTCGGCATCGTAGGGCACAACCGTCACCGCCGCCCCGCGCGCTGCCAACTCGCGCTCCATATTCGCCTTGAAGCCGCAGTCGATGAGAACGATATGTGATACGTGATGCGTGATACGTGATGCGTTTTCTCGCCGATTCGCTGATGCGCTGATACGCTGATTCTGCACTCGCTCTGCCAGGTTGCTCCCCGCCATCTGCGGGCTTTGACGCACACGGGCGATGAGGCTGGCGGGATCGAGGTCTACCGCGGAGATTGCGCCACGCTGCACACCGTGGGTACGCAGGTGACGGGTGAGCGCGCGGGTGTCCACGCCTTCGATAGCGACGATGTTCGCTTGCGCCAGGTAATCGAGGAACGAGAGCGTCGCGCGGTGGTTGTACATCCCGCGTGCGGCGCGATGCACCACGAATCCCGCCACTTGCACCTTGCCCGATTCCACATCCTCCGGGTTCACGCCGTAGATGCCGATCTCCGGGTACGTCATCACCACGATCTGCCCGCAGTACGACGGATCGGTGAGCACCTCCTGGTAGCCGGTCATCCCCGTGTTGAACACGAACTCGCCGAAGGTCTCGCCTTCCGCGCCGATGTTGTTGCCCCAGAAGCGTGTGCCGTCTTCGAGGGCGAGTAGGGCGGGTTTTGCACCGATCTTCATAACAATGTTCTCCTTTTCGGGTAGACGGGGGATGTGCTAACGCAAACCCTGTCTACTGTCTACCGTCTTCCGTATATCGCGACATCAAGTCCAAATCCACGCGCTGCGTCCAGCCGATGCGCTTCCAAAACGCAATCGCATTGGCATTGACCGCAAACACAAACAGGTGGCATTTGTCGATGCCTTCGGCGGCGAGTGCGTCCAGGCAGCGGGTCGCCAGCGCTTTGCCGATGCCCTGCCGGCGATGCGAAGGACACACCGCCAGGTGATGCACGTAACCGCGCCGCCCATCGTGCCCACAGAGCACCGCGCCTACCAGCAGGTCACCGTCCCAGGCGGTGAAACTCAGGCCGGGATTGCGCGCCAGGTAGCGGCCAATCGCCTCGCGGGAATCCGCGTCGCTCAGACCCACACCGTCGGCGGATTGCCAGAGGGCGAGGACGGCGTCGTAATCCTGAATAGTCATTTCACGAATATGCACTTATCTTCTCCAATATGCTATAATGTAACTATACGTTCTCCATCAAGGAGGGAAACGATGGCAGAGAATATTGCCGCCCTATACGAAAACGGTGTATTGCGACCGCTGTCGCCGCTGAAATTACGCGAGAACCAAACTGTCTATATCCAAATCCTGGAAACAGAACTAGACGTCGATAGAACCGAAATCGCTATTCAAAATCTAGTCGCCAAAGGTATCCTCACTTTACCGCCTGGGTACTCTGATATTGCGCCCCCCACCGAAGCCGAACGTCTCGCATTAGCCGAGGAGTTGAGCCGCGCACCGGGCAAGTCAATCTCGGAAATTATTCTAGAAGATCGCGGGCCACTATGAATATCTGCTTCTTGGACAGTAGCGCTTTAGCTAAACGCTATCTTGCAGAAACCGGCGCTGATTGGGTGCGTGCATTAGCTACGCCCTCGGCCCAAACGCTGTTGATCATTGCCCGCATCACCTGGGTAGAGGTGTTGAGCGCATTTGCACGGCGGCACCGTGAGGGTGCGCTCTCGCAAGACGCTGTACAACGAGCCGTCCGCCTGTTCCGCTACGATTGGAATATGCAATACCGCGTCATCGAATTGGACAGCAATATAACCAAGATCGCCGGAACATTGATTATGCGCTATCCGTTACGCGCCTACGACGCTGTGCAACTTGCTTCGGCACTACAACTCGGAGAGGAATTAACGTACATTTCTGCTCAACCTTTAACCTTCTTGGTCGCAGACACCCATTTGGCGACCATCGCCCAAGCGGAAGGATTGCAAACCGATAATCCTAATCTGCACTAGAGGCTTGTTTCTTCCACCCCCCGATCAAAGCCTCGCCCAAATCTTGCCAGTGAATCGCCACGTCCGCGAAGCCGCACGCGCGCAAGGTATCCAGGTGGAATTGCCGGGGCAGGCCGTCGTCGGAGCCTTCCCAATACGTGACTGCTTCGCGCTGCGCGGGGATGCCGGCTTGCGCCAGCGCCGTCTCGAAGCCGCGCCAGAAGCCGTCCCAATCCTCCGCGCCCGCATCGAAGTTGGTCATCTGCCATTCGTGGAGCAGATCGCGATAGCGCGTTTGCGTCGCCGGATCGTCGGCTGCGATGTGGTCGGCGTTGAAGAACCACCCGCCCGGCTTGAGCGCGCGGTACACGCGCCGGTAGACCTGCGTTGGGGTAATGACGTAGCGCGCAGAACGTCACCGAGCCGGGGCCGCATCCCAGATCGAGGATGCGCAATTCCGCATCGCGGGGAAAATCCGGCAGGCGAAACATCAAATCGAAGCGATGTTGTCGCTGCGGCAGATAGGCGCTCTGCATCGCCTCCCAACGGTCGAACCAATGTCGCCAATCCATAAATTCCCTACTTCGCCGTCAACTTTTCCACCAGCGCCGGCAACTCGTCGATGTGCGCCAGCTCGAAGTAGCGCGCGTGTTGCATGGCCGCCGGGTCCACACGTTCATGTTCCCACGTGAAGGCGTGCGGAACGTAAACTGCGTGTCCCCCAATCGCCACGACGGGCAGGACATCCGATTTGAGTGAGTTGCCCACCATCAGAAAACGCGCGGCGTCCACTTTGTAATGCGCCAGAATTTTCCGGTACGTTTCCTCCGTCTTGTCGGCGACGATTTCGATGTGCGCGAAGTACTCCGCCAACCCCGACCGCTCCAGCTTGCGCTGTTGATCCAGCAAATCCCCTTTGGTGATGAGCATCAGCGTGTGCGTCGCCGCGACCTGCGCCACCACATCGGCGACGCCATCAAGCAACTGCGTCGGTGTGTCGATCATCTCTTTGGCGAAGGTGATAATTTGCCGGATGTCAGCGTTCGTGACGCGGCCTTCGGTCAGCGTGATCGCCGTCTCGATCATCGAGAGCGTGAAACTCTTGATGCCATAACCGAAATAGGGGATGTTGCGCGTCTCCGTCTCGTAAAGCCGCGCGGGGACATCCACTCCATCTACGTAAGGCGCTAACAGGTGTGCGAGTCGCTGCTGTGTCGCCGAATACAGCGACTCGTTTTGCCAGAGGGTATCGTCGGCGTCGAAAGCGATCATGTCAAACATAGTTTACCTCCCCCACACCTGACAGGTTTTCTGAAGCCTGTCAGATGTGACCGGACTACCACGCTGCCGCGCCCGGCAAGCGCGGATCCTTCTCCCACGCCGCGTGCTCGCGGTTGAGTTGGGCGGTTTGTTGGAGAAGGCGCTGCGCCGCGCCTGGAATGGGGTCAGGACGCATTGATCGTCATCCCCCGCAATACCTGCTCCGCCGGCGCCCAACCGAGATAACTCGGCTTCGTCCAGCCCGGCGCAGCGTCGAGTGATTCGATGTCCAGGTAGCCATCCACGCGCACCTTGTCCCAGGCGTGGATGACTTGCCTATCGCCGAGCGACAGCCCGATGTGCCCCCAGTTGCGCGAATCCCCATCAATCACGCCCCAACAATCGTAGAAAACATAAGCACCCCTGGGCGGAATCTCCGGATCGCGCTGCGCGCCATAAGCATCGGCGGCTTCCTTGGCGCTACGCCCCTGCCCGTCCAGCACAATGCCATTGCCCAACTCGTAAGCGTCTTCGAGAAACCCGTAACACTTGAACGCATACTCGCTCGAACCCAGTCGCTCCATCGCCCAACGAATCGCCCCTTCAATATATTCACGCATCTACAGGCTTCCCTCCTACAAGATCTCTTCTCTCTAACTCAGCCTTGAGCTGGTAATTCTCAATCAACAACTGAATACATAAAATCACGAGCAACAGCGGCCAAGATAAATACACCAGAAACGCCAATACCGCCCACAACACAAGAGCCACCATACGTAGTCCTAAAAGCAACTGCTGCACTGGACGTGGTAAACGAAACCAAACAGATTGCCCATAACGGCGTTTCAAAGTTGGATAAAGCAAACACCACACAACAGCCGACAACAGCAAGAAGTGATAACCGCTATCTGGAGAACGAGCAATTTGGTAAACGGCCAAAGCAGTCCCAACAGCCAGCATGGCTAATCCGTATGGAAATACTTGAATTATCAGCCAGCTAAAAAACTCCTTGCGCGTCATATCAATACCCCACGCACCTTCTCAATCACCGTCTCAATATCCGCCTCCGAAATCACCAACGGCGGCAGGAAACGCATCACCGTGCCGCCGGCCGGAAGCGCCAGCACCCCTTGCTCCGCCAGCGCGCTCAGGTATGGGCCGGATGGCGTCTTCAGTTCGATGCCGACCATCAACCCCAGGCCGCGCACCTCACGGATCAGCGGGGAATCGATGGCGCGGAAGCCCTCCATCAGCCGCGCACCGAGTTTCGCCGCCCGTTCCGGCAACTGTTCGGCCTCCAGCGTGTGGATCGTCGCCAGCGCCGCCGCGCACACCAGCGGATTCCCGCCGAACGTGTTGCCGTGTGACTTCTTGGGCAACTCGCCTACACGTTCGCCAATGAGGCACGCGCCCATCGGCAGGCCGCCGGCGATGCTCTTGGCGACCGCCATCAAATCGGGCCGCAGGTCGTAATGCTCGCCGGCGAACATCTTCCCCGTGCGTCCAAAGCCCGTCTGCACCTCGTCCGCGATGAACAGCGCACCGCGCTCATGGCACAACGCCTGCGCGCCACGCAAATACTCGCCATCCCCGGGATTGATGCCACCCTCACCCTGCACCACTTCGAGAATCACGGCGGCGGTCTGGTCGTCCACGGCTTTCTCCAGCCGGTCGAGTTTGCCGTAGGGGACAAATTCCACGCCGGGGATCAACGGCTCGAACGGCTCGCGGTACTCCTTGTTCCACGTCGTCGAGAGCGCGCCCATCGTCCGCCCGTGGAACGCGCGCATCGTCGAGATGATCTTCGTGCGCTTCGTCGCCAGCCGCGCGAACTTGAGTGCCGCCTCCACCGCCTCCGTCCCGGAGTTGCACAGGAACGCCCGCGAAAGCCCCGGCGGCGCGATGCGCACCAGCTCCTTGAGCAACTGCGCGCGCATATCGTTGTAGAATCCGTTGGGCGACAGGAACATCCGCTGCGCCTGCGCCGTCACCGCCGCGACGACGGCGGGATGCGCGTGGCCCAGATTCGCCGCGCCGTGCCCGCCCACACAGTCGATGTACTCCGTCCCGTCGATGTCCCACACGTGCGCCCCCTCGCCGCGCACCAGCACAATCGGCTGCTTGTTGTACACCCCGCTCTCGTACTTCTCCTCCCAGGCCATCACCTGATTCCGGCTCACCATCTCCTCCATCCCACACCCCCTCCAAAAATGAAACGTCTTGTGCGGTTAGTTTTTTCTCATCAGCAGATTCAGCAGATTGAGCAAACTTCTATGTGCTAACGAGAAAGAATCTGCTTCATCTGCTCATTCTGCTGACAAAACTCTATGCCAATTCCGCATTACTTAATCACAGTTCCTTGTCCTGCCAACGCCTTGCTGACCGGCTGGGCGGCGCGACCGTCGGCGATGATGACTTGCTGCACGCCGTCGCGCAGGGCCTCCGCCGCGCCGAGCACCTTGCGCTTCATCCGGCCTTCGGCGTAACGGTCGAGCACGTCCTCGGCCTGGTTTTGCGGGATGTGGGTGATGAGGCTACCCTCGTCCTTCACATCCCGCAGCACGCCCGGCACGTTAGTGAGGATGAGCAACGTCTCGGCCTTGAGCGCGCCGGCAACCGCCGCCGCCGCCCGGTCGCCGTCCACGTTGAGCGCGTCGCCTTCGTAGCTGATGGCGTTCGGCGCGATGACGGGCGTGTACCCCGCGTCCAACAGCAGCGTGAGCAGACCCACGTTGACCCGCTCGATCACGCCGCTGTACTCGCCGCGCAGGATCTTGCGCTTGCCGTCCTCGATGATGCGCAGGTGATCCTTGCGCGTCCCTTCGAGCAGTCGTCCATCGATACCCGACAGCCCCACCGCATTGACGCCCAACTGCTGCAATCGCTCGACGATCCGTTTGTTGATCTTGCCCGCCGTCACCATCACGAAAATCTCCAGCGTCTCGCGGTCGGTGTAACGGCTGCTGTGCCCCGACACCGACGTGACGAAGCGCGGCGGATGCCCCAACTGCTCCGAAATCACGTTGGTCTCGTGCGACCCGCCGTGAACCAGCACGATCCGCTGCCCCTGCTTGACCAGCTCCGCCACGTCGACAAGCACCGCCTCGGTATCCAGTCCCTCGCCTCCTCCGACTTTGATGGCTAACATGCTTCCTCCCTTGAAAATAGCCCCAGAGCACCCAGAGTTCCCAGAGAAAAACACAAATTCTTTGTGTCCCTCGTGGTGAAAAGTTTTCATTCAACCGCTGGTGAACGCCAGTTCCCCGTGCCGACGTATAGGCGCGGATCTGGCGATCCGCTCCAAGCGGCGATCCGCTTCGAGCATGACTAACGGGTATGAAATTTCTGCCACGATGTACTAGTCGCATGGTCCTGCATCCTTGCATCGTGACTTCAGACAATACGACTACAAGACTATGTGACTATCGGACTACAGACTACACCGGATGCAACCCCGGAAATTCCAGCCCCGCCGTTTCCGGCCAGCCGTACATCACGTTCATCGCCTGCACAGCGCTACCGGCGGCGCCCTTCATTAGATTATCTATCGCTGCGATGACCACCACGCGGCCACCGGCCTCGTCCAGGACAAAGCCCACGTCGCAGTAGTTGGAACCGGAGAGCAGCTTCGGCTCCGGGAAGCGGTGAATCCCCCGGCTGGCGCGCACCAGGCGCACGAACGGCTCATTGCCGTAATCTTCACGGTAGAACCTCCACAGGTCGCGCTCGGCCAACTGCTTCGCCTCATCCGTGAGCAGACAGTGACACGTCGCCAGTGCGCCACGCACGATACCCACCGAGGTCACGCTGAAGTGGAAGTGTGGGTCTGCCGGATCCAGCTTGAGTTCCTGGATCATCTCCGCGATGTGACGGTGTCCAAACGGCGAATAGGTCCGCACCACCCCCGCCCGTTCCGGGTGATGCGACGCCTCGCTCACTTTGTTGCCGCCCTCGGATGATCCCACCTTCACCTCGACCACCGTCTCGCGCACCAAGCCACGCTTGTAGAGCGGCGCGAGCGCCAGGATCGTCACCGTGGCGTTGCACCCCACCCCGCTGACGTACTTCGCGCCCGCCATCTCCGCGCGGTGCAATTCCGGCAGGCCGTAGATGAAGCGCGATAGCCATTCGGGATGGGGATGCTGGCGTTCGTACCAGCGCTCGTAATCCGCCGGATGGCGCAGGCGGAAATCGCCGGAAAGGTCCACGACGCGCTCTGTCATCCCGGCAAACTCGTCCATGCGGTCCCAGGCCGTACCGTGCGGCAACGCCAGGAACAGCAGAGCGCACGGCTTCAACTCCGCCAACCGGCTGAACTTGAGATTAGTGTGTCCGCGCAAATTCGGATGGACGAAGTGCGCGAACTCCCCCGCATACGTCTCTGACGTGATCTGCACCACTTCCACATGCGGATGGAACAACAACAGTCGTAACAATTCTCCGCCGGCATAGCCGGAAGCGCCCACAATGGCAGCCTTGACCATACTTTTCCCCCTCGTTATTGAGAGGAGTATGAAGTATGGAGTATGGGATTTGCCCTTACTCCTTACTTCCTACTCCTTACTCCCTACCCGCAAAACATACTCCACCATCTTCCCCGCGATATCCACGTCCACGACCTCACTCGCGCCGTGGAATTCCGGGGCATGGTTCACCTCGTTGACCAGGATGCGGCCATCCGGCGTCTCGAACAAATCCACCGAGACCACGCCGCCACCCACCGCTTTGGCGGCTTCCCGTGACCAGTGGACGATCTCGTCGGTCAGCGGGCAGACAACGGGCGCGCCGCCGCGTGCGGTATTCGTGATCCAGTGCTCCGACTGGCGATAGATCGCATAAATCACCTCGTTGCCCACCACCAGCGTGCGGATGTCGCGGCCAGGTTTGTCGATGTACTCCTGGATGTAGACGACGCTGTGCTGATAGCCGCCGAGCGTGGCCTTGTGTTCCAAGAGAGCTTCGGCGGCGTCACGGTCGTTGACGCGGGCCAACAGTCGCCCCCACGAGCCGAACAGCGGCTTGAGCACCACCGGGTACCCCATTGACTCGATGGCCTCCAGCGCGGCCTCCGGTGAGAGTGCCATCACCGTGCGCGGCGAGGGAATCCCCGCCTCGACCAGCGCCGCACTGGTGAGGTATTTGTCGCCGCACGTCCTTACCGTCTGGTGCGGGCTAATGCAGGGGATGCCCGCGCCTTCCAGCCAGCGCGTGACGTAGTAGGCTTCCGTATAGCTCAAGCAGCGGATCAGCGCCGCGTTGTAGTCGCCCGGCCCCGGCCCGCCCACCTCGAAGCGCACCTCACGGGGGTCAAGCCGGTCCCAGGCCACGCCGCGTTCATCCAGCGCCGCCGCGATCAATTTCTCCTCGACCCGTTTACGGGAATAAAATACAGCGATTTTCATCATGGTCCGATAGTCGTATAGTCTGGTAGTCAAGAAGTAACGACTTTGGACTACTCCCCCCAGTCCTCTTCCACTTCCGGCGCCAACTCGACCTGGAGCGGGTCCACACCGACGACCTCCAGTTCCACGCCGCAATCCGGGCACACGACGATCTCGCCCTCTTCGAGGCCATCTTCTAATTCCAACTCGGCTGCACATTCGGGACATTCGACGGTTTTCATAACTGCATCTCCTTTTTGGACTGATAAACAAAAAGCCAGCCCCCTTGTCTAGGGACTGGCTTGAAAAACACTTTAACGGATAGTGCGTACTACCCAATCGAAAAACGCCGACCCAGACAAGCTGGCTCCGCAACGGTACGGGCGCGACGGTCTCGACGGATAACACAGTGAAAAACCATAGTATTTCCTAAGCTGGCTGGTATGTCAATGGCGAGGATGTGATTCGAACACACAACCAAGGGCTTATGAGTCCCCTGCTCTGCCATTGAGCTACCTCGCCACAAAAAGAGTAGCGGGGGGTGGATTCGAACCACCGACCTTTGGGTTATGAGCCCAACGAGCTGCCACTGCTCCACCCCGCATCGACAGGCGCTATTATACATACCTTCGGGATTTCGTCAAGTTGAAAAAGGCCCGACGCAAAAGTCGCAGCGCCCACGAGCCAGGGTGAGATTTTTGCGGTCTGCTTGCTATGACGCCGAAAACTTATAAATCGTCGTCGTCTGGTAAACCTGCCCTGGTTCAAGTACCGTGGATGGAAATTCGGGTTTGTTGGGTGAATCGGGATAATGTTGGGTCTCCAGGCACAGACCGCCGCGCCGCACATAGGTGCGTCCGCCTTTCCCTTTCAGCGACGGCGGCATCGAGTTGCCGGTGTAGAGCTGTAGCGCCGGCTCGGTGGTGTGGACTTCCATCACCCGCCCCGATGTCGGTTCGTAGACCCGCGCCGCCAGCCGCAGGGTACCCGGCTCACCGTCGATGATCCAGTTGTGATCGTACCCGCCGCCGAATTTGATCTGCGCGTCATCCGCGTTGATGCGTGCGCCGATGGGCATCGCCGTGCGGAAATCCAGCGGCGTGCCGGCGACCGGCCGGATTTCGCCGGTGGGAATCAACGTGCCGTCCACAGGAGTGAACGTCTCGGCGTTGATCATCATCTCGTGATCCAGGATGGTCTTTGCTGCCCCTGCCGATAGGTTGAAGTACGAGTGATTCGTCAGGTTGACCACGGTTGCTTTATCCGTCGTCGCCGTATAGTCAATGGCCAGAGCATTCTCGTCACTGAGGGTGTAGACAACCGTGACCGAAAGGGTACCGGGATAGCCTTCTTCACCGTCGGGGCTGATGTAGGTCAATTTTAGCGCCGGGCCAGCGGGCATTTCTAATGCCTGGGACGTCCAGACTTTCTTGTCGAAGCCTTGCCGCCCGCCGTGCAGGTGATTCCGGCCATCGTTCTGCGCCAGCCTATACTCGACGCCCTTCAAAGTGAATTTGCCGTTAGCGATACGGTTGCCAAAACGGCCTATAAGACAACCGAAGAATGGACTGTGTTCGACATACTCCTGGAGTGTGTCAAAGCCCAACACCACATCGGCGAAGTTGCCTTCACGGTCAGGCGCGGTGAGCGCGACGATGATGCCGCCGTAGGGGGTGATCGTCGCCGTCATTCCATGTGCATTGACCAGGGTGTATAACGCCACCTCAGTTCCAGCGGCCAAAGTCCCAAAGGATTGCTTCTTGATTTTCATAGCACCTCCCCAATAGTCTGATAGTCGTTGATCAGATAGTTTTATCATTGCACCTGCCGATGAGCGCCCGGCAGGCTGATGGTGTCAGGCAATCGCGCGCCGCAATAGAGCAGGTGCGCGGCGCAACGACAATCCGATGCGCCAAAACGAGGAACTATCACGCCTGCCTCCTGAGAATCCAGGAGATGACGCGCCCAGGTACATTCAAAATGTTCGCGCGGCGCCAACCACACGGCGACCGGCTGTGCCCATTCGCGCACATAGTCGATGTGCCAGCGCCGAACCGCACCTCCTTGCAGGTGACGATTCACGCGCGCCGCGAGGCCGCCTGGTCCCCACGCGCTGCCCACATAGAGATAAAGCCCCGTGGGAAGCGTCCACGCACCCAGCGCACCGATGGTACAGCGTGTGTCGAGGGCGAGATACAGCCCCAAAGCATAAGTGCCGGGCGCTGTGGTCAGAAACGCATCTGATATTTCCAGAGCGTTCCCCCCAGCCAGTTCAGAATCACGCCCAGGCCCAGGACGAAAACACCCACGACATCCATCAGACGAAAAGAATGTTGACTATTCAGTTGAAAAACGTAGACACCCTCTTGGGTTTCGGGAAGAGCCAGCGCCACCAAACCCAACAGGATAAGAATGACACCTGCGCCGCTCAATGCCAGTATAAGCCAGTTGTGTTGCGATAAGGACATCACGCTTCCTCAGGGGGTGGAACCGGCAGGTCCGCAACCGGCGTTCCGCGCCATTTTTCTCCTACCTCAATCAGCATGACGGGAATGCCATCCCGAATCGGGTACTTGCGCTCACAATCCTGACAGACAAGCCAGCTATCCTCACGCAGCAAATCCAGCCGACCAGGGTCCTCTTTGTCTTGGCGGCGCGTCTCACCGCTCACGCAATACGGACAACGCAAAATATCCAGTAGTTCAGCGTCTACCATTGTTCCTCCTGAACGTCACCCTCCGTAAGATTGAGGGTAAGATTGAGAGTGAGTATACCATGCTGTCGCCAACGGGCAAATTTACCGGCTATGGATAGCGGAAGATCGCTGCCTGGAGCCAACACGCCCAGTCCTGATCGGCGCTGTCGCCGGCATCTACCTCCAAGACCATATCCGCGTTTTGCCCGGCATACGGCGAGAGATCCACATTGATCGTCTTCAGCCCATCACCATAAGTGTCGTTGACCTGAGCAATCGTCACCTCACCGCTGGACGAGGCGCGCAGGATCACCTTGAAGGTTACATTGCCGGCGTTGGCATCCTTCAACAGCCCTACCGTCGCGTAGAAGAGGTCTCCTGGCTGAACCTTGTAATGTAGACTGTTGTAGAGGTCCGTGTAATATCCAACGACCCAACCATGAGCGACCCATTTGGGATAGGTTTCCAGACACTGTCCTTGAATCGTGCCACCGGTCTCCAATTGTCCACTGGCATACCGGACAAAGCCCTGCGCGTCGCCTGCCGCACCATCCCAGCCCAGTGCGGTGACGGGATCTCCAGACTGCCATCCCGCGAGCGGCGCCTTGTTAACAAAGTCGTAAACCGTCTGCGGACTAGTGACGGGGATATTCGTTTCAAACACATTGTTGGTCTCGTTGCTTTCGGCCACCAAATTCTCAACATCAACGGAAATTTTGGTGACGATAGTGCTGTAAGCGCTATGATAAGCGAAATTATCACAACCCAGGACGGTGGTCGTACCGGGGGCAACACTGCTGACATTCCATTCACAGGAGGCTGAGGGGAAATCCTTACCCCCCCACCAGCGCACTGTGAAGTTGCCGCTGGCGACGGTGCCTTGATTGCGCACCCGGACCGTCACCTTGAGCGGCAAAAAGGCCACCGGCGGCGATGGCGCAAAGGCTAACGACTCCACGTAGAGGTCCACGCCCGAAACGTTGCAGGTTACATTCACCGTCGTGCTCACCCGACCAAGCTCGACCGCGTTTTGTCCAAAGGCAATCAGAGTGACCAGCGAACTGCCGGCCGGCGGGTTGTTCCAAACGTAGGTTTCGATATCCGCGGGAAGGTTCATGCTCAGGCCCGGCCCTTCGATGCGATAGGCCGTCTCGCCCTTCGCGCCGGTCCACGTAAAGGTGACGCTCTTACAGTCCGCCGCGACCTGGCCGACGAGATTACTCGGCGCCACGCCGGGGGTCACTGTAAACGTCGGCGTCGGCGTCCCTTCGACGATGATTTGCACGTAAAAAATGCCGCCAAAGGGTTTCCCTTGCGGGTCTTGCAACTGCCAGTTGCTGCGATAGGTTCCCGGCGTTGCCGGCGCGATCATCGGCACACTGATGTCCACCTGCGCCGTGGGGGCCGTGGCCGGCACGACGACCGCTACCGGCGCACCAAGTGTCTCGCCGGAGACGTAGGTGAACTTGGTGCCCTCGGCCCATGGACATGTGCCAGTGTTGCGGAGCCGCCATGTCTTGACAAAAGCCGCGCCCTTCGCCACGCTCGTGTTGTCGGGGATGGTCACATCGGCGACATAGGCCGCACGCAGGGTACATCCGCCTTCGCCTTCGACGGCGGGCGCCTCGGTGGGGGTGAGGGTCGGCGTGCCCGCACTCGGGGTGAGCGTGCCCACACCCGGGGTCGCTGTACCTGCCGTCACGGTCATGCCCGGCGTCGCGGGTGTGGCCTCACCCGGCGTCACCGTTGCCGACGGCGTGGGGGTCTTCGTGGGCATATTACAGGCCAGTGAAATGAGCACAAACGCTACAATGAGCGTCCACAGATTTCGGCGCTGCTTCTTCATCGGTCTACCCTCCTCGAATAGAGTCGAAAGTCTTGCTTGCACCTGATTCTTATCTTAATCCCAAAATACAGAGGATGCAAGCGGATGAGCGAATGAAAGAGTCAACGAATCAGTCAATGAAAGGATCGATGGATTCATAGCGGGTCCGATGACGGTTTCCGCCGGCCTGTGCCCGGCGATGGCTCGGTCGGAGGCCGGCCACAGTTCTACGCGCGCAATCCGTAGCGAACTTGGCGATTGGTTTCATTGTGGTATGATGGGCGCGATTGCACGAATGGACGACTGAAAACGACCACCATGACGTTATTTTCATTCGAATTACATGCCACAGAGGGGCAAGCGCGCGCCGGAACCTTCCAGACGGCCCACGGCGCACTGCCGACGCCCATCTACGCGCCGGTCGGCACGCAGGCCACCGTCAAAGCCGTGACGCCGCAGCAGTTGCAGGAGGTTGGCGCGGTGCTACTGCTGGCAAATACCTATCACCTGTACCTGCGGCCCGGCGATGAGCGTATCGCGGCGTTGGGCGGCCTGCACACCTTTATGGGATGGGAAGGCCCGCTGCTGACCGATTCCGGCGGCTTTCAGGTTTTCAGCCTCGGCGGCGGACGTGGGCAGACGCCGCTGCGCGCCATCGACGACGACGGGGTGACTTTCCGCTCGCACATCGACGGGCAACAACACCGTTTCACGCCGGAGCGGGTCATCGAGATCGAGCAGAACCTCGGCGCAGACATTGCCATGGTGCTGGACGAGTGTGCGCCCCCCACCGATTATGCGTACAACGTCCGTGCGCTGAGGCGCACGCATGCCTGGGCCGAACGCTGCAAAGCCGTTCACACCCGGGCGGATCAAGCGCTCTTTGGCATCGTCCAAGGAGGGATTTTCCCCGCTCTGCGCGAGCAAAGCGCGCGTTTCTTGATCGATTTGGACTTTCCCGGCTACGCCATCGGCGGTCTTTCGGTGGGCGAGACAAAGGCACAGACATACGCCACGCTCGAGGCGACCACGCCACTCCTGCCGGAGTCCAAACCGCGCTATTTGATGGGTGTAGGCACGCCGGAGGATTTGGTCGAAGGCGTCGCACGTGGCATCGACATCTTTGACTGTGTACTGCCGACGCGCGTGGCCCGCAACGGGCAGGCGCTGCTGCGGACGGGCAAGCTGAACATGCGCAACGCCCGCTTCGCCGACGATCCGGCACCGCTGGATGCCACGTGTGCGTGTTACACCTGCCGACATTTCAGCCGCGCCTACCTCCGCCATTTGTTCATCGCGCAAGAAATCTTGGGGGCCACGCTGCTCACCATCCACAACTTGTACACTATGGTGACGATCATACAGGAATGTCGGGCCGCGATTTTAGCGGGGACGTTCACCGATTACCGCGCCGCGTTCTGGGAAGCGCGAGAAACAGTAGGACAGTAGACAGTAGACGGGTATCTACCCATCAGGGAGGACTATGATGCAAAAACGAAACAGCTTGAGCTGGTTACGAACTACGCCAAAGAACGCCGACGACGAGACGACGCAGAGCGTGGCTCAGTCTTACAACCATCACCAAAAGCAGGCCAACAAACGTGAGATCATCATCAAGACTGCGGCGCAGATTGCGGGCATCCGCAAGAGTTGCCAACTGACCCGCGACATCCTGGACGCGCTCACGGACCGCATCCGGCCCGGCATCACCACCGAGCAGATCAACACGTGGGTCCATGAGATGACTCTCGCCCACGGGGCGATCCCCGCGCCGCTGAATTATCGCGGCTATCCCAAAAGCGTCTGCACCTCGCTCAACGAGGTCATCTGCCACGGCATTCCCAGTCCCGACCGGGTACTGCGCGAGGGCGACATCCTCAATATCGATGTGACCACCATCCTCGACGGCTACTACGGCGACTCCAGCCGCATGTTCTTGATCGGCGAGGTAACGGCAGAGGCGCGCAAACTGGTGCAGGTGACACGCGAATGTATGGAGTTGGGCATCGCGCAGGTGAAACCGGGCAACCGGCTTGGCGACATCGGCCACGCCATCCAACGGCACGCCGAAAGTCACGGATATTCCGTCGTGCGCGCTTTCGTCGGGCACGGGACGGGCATCTACTTCCACGAGGCGCCGGATGTGATGCACTACGGTGTGCCACACACCGGCGTCGAATTGGTTCCCGGCATGATCTTCACCATCGAGCCGATGATCAACATCGGCACCTATCAGGCAAAAACACTGAACGATGGCTGGACCACCGTAACCGCCGATGGATCGCTCTCCGCCCAATGGGAGCACACGGTACTCGTGACGGAGAACGGCGTCGAAGTTCTCACGGCATGACGTAATGGCGCTTTTTGACAGGATTCACCAGATCGGAGACCGGCCACAGCAGTAGCATTCCATTACGCCTCAAAACCCCAACTCACGCAGACGCCCGTCGCGGTCGCGCCACTGCGGCTGCACCTTGACCCACAACTCCAGGTAAACTTTCCCGCCGATAAACCGCTCTAGCTCTTCGCGGGCTGCCGTGCCGATCTGCTTGAGACGCCGACCCTGCTTGCCGATGACGATGGGCTTCTGCGAATCGCGCTCCACCCAAATCGTCGCCGAGACGTACAGGACGCCGTTCTCGCGCTCGTGGTAATCCTCCACGAAGACCGCCGCCGCGTGCGGCACTTCCTGGTAGGTGAAGCGCAGCATCGCCTCGCGGATCAATTCCGCCGCGATTTGGTGTTCGGTCTGATCGGTGATTTGGTCACCGGGATAGTAGCGCGGGCCTGCAGGCAGGAACTTCAAGATGTGCTCGCGCAGCAGATCGAGGTTCGTCCCCTGGAGGGCGCTGGTGGGGATGGAATCGGCGTAACCCGGCAGCAGCGCCCAATAGCTCTCGATGTGCGCCCGGGCCTGCTCGATGTCCAGTTGATCCATCTTGTTGAGCACGAAGATGACCGGGCGCTTTTGCGCCTTGGCCTTGAGCAACTCCGCGATGTGCCGATCCTCTTCCCGTGGGCCTACCGCGACATCGACGACGAAGAGGATGACGTCGGCATTGGGAATGGCGGCGACGGCCTGCTCAATCATCAGCACATTCAGCCTGTGAGCAGGCTTCGTGTGGATGCCCGGCGTGTCGATGAAGATCATCTGGCAATCGGGCGCGGTGAGGATGCCGGTGATGCGACTGCGCGTCGTCTGCGGTTTGGGCGAGACGATTGCCACCTTATGCCCGATGAGGGCGTTGACCAGGGTGGACTTTCCCACGTTGGGCCGCCCGATGACCGCCACGAAGCCCGATTTGTGGCCTTCCGGCAGTACTTCGTCGTGCCAATCGGCAGGGGTTTCGCCCTCCATCACCACCGCGCCGCCCGAATCGGCCAGAAATTGTTTGATCACCGCCAGTGATGAGGTATCCTCGGTCGGCGGTGTTTCATCTTTAGGCTTGTCTTGCTTTTCCAACGCTTATTCTCCTTTGACCAGATAAATCCCCGGCATGCCGATCAACGTCGTCAGCCCTTTGACCAACACGTTAGCCCAGAAAATCGACCCCACCACGGCGTTCGGCAACACACCGCCAAACGCCGCCCAACAAAAGACCAGGCTGTCCAACGGCACGCTAAGGCTGTTGCTGACCAGCACGCGCGCCCACTGGTAGCGCCGCGTTATCCGCGTCACCCACAGGTGATAGACCTCCGTATCCAGCAGCTCGCTGAGTACCTCGGCGACGATGCTGGCGATCACGATCCGCCACACGGGCGCAAGCACGCCCGCGAAGGCATCTTGCAGGGGCCATGTCGGATCGGGCGGCAGGATGCCCAGGAAGGCAAAGAACGCCGCCATCACCAGGTTGATCACCGCCGCGGCGATCACGACCGTCCGCGCCGCCGCACGCCCGAGCAGTTTGTGGACCATGTCGCGCAGCGTGAACGTGAACGGGTAGATGAAGGTTCCGCCGTCAATGCTGAAGCCCGCGACCCACGCAATTTTCAGGCTGCCGATGTCGGCAAGTATCTGCGCCGCGATGTAGGCGGCGACGAGCAGGATAGCGGAGCGTGTAAGTGGCGCGCGTGACTCCTTGTCAATCATTGTCATTGTGTTCTGACTTGCTCGCTATGTGTGTTCATCTCAAACAGCTTTAAGTATACCACACCCAGATACTTTCAAGCGTGCGAGGGCATTCTGGCCCCCGGCTGTTCACAAACAAAATGCCGGGCAAGACGCGCGATCTTGCCCGGAAATCATACTTTGCGGCTGGCAAGCTACAGTTTCAGAATATCAAGGTCGCTCATGCAAGTCCCGTTTGCCACCTGGCAAGGGTGGCTGAATAGTTACCAATTCACTCTCTATCCACGTCCCACCCATTTGTACCCCAGTCCACGGATGGTGAGCAACACCTGCGGATTCGCCGGATCGGGTTCGAGCTTGGTGCGCAGACGGCGCATCAGATTCTCCCCCTGATAATCGCAGACATCTGCGTAATACTTAGGCCAAACGGCGGCGGCGATGTCATCTTTCGAGCAGACCTGTCCACTGTGTTCGTAAAGGTACACCAGCAAGGCAAATTCCTTCGAGGAGAGCGTCACCACGCGATGGTCAAGGCGCACCACGCCTGCCGCTACGTCCACTTCGAGCCTCGGAAAGAGTGTGTCGCGGTAGGTGATGTCGGGGTCGTGAAAGATCAACGCCACGTCGCCGATTTTGATGCAGTCGCCATCATGCAGAGCGCTAGTCCCCAGTACGCGCTCGTCGTTGAGGAAAGTGCCGTTAGTGCTCTCCAGGTCTTCCAAAACCACACGCCAGCGTCGCGCTGCAAGTGGGCATGCTCGCGAGAGATGCGCTTGCTGGTGATGACGATGTCATTCTCCAACGCCCGGCCACGGGTCGTCGTCTTGCCATTGAGCAGATGCTCGCGGCCTGTCGGATCGGTCAAATAGGGAACGGGTTTGTGGGTTGAATCGGACATCGTCCACCTCTAACCCCCAAGTTTGCCCTGAGCTGCCTGCAGGTCAAACTATCGACGATTATGGCCCTGTGGTATAATTTCCCTGTGTTGAAGAAAATCCGTGATTTCCTGGAACTGATCCAGTTCGAGCACACGATCTTCGCCCTCCCCTTCGCCTACGTGGGGATGCTCCTGGCAGCCGGCGGGTGGCCGACGTGGCGGCAATTCTTCTGGATCACCGTGGCGATGGCGGCGGCACGGACGCTGGCAATGGGCGTCAATCGCCTCGCCGATCGAGCCCTTGACGCACGCAATCCCCGCACGGCGAACCGGCCCCTGGTCACCGGGCGCATCGCACTTTCGACGGCGTGGGCAGGAACGGTCACGTCGGGGCTGGTGTTGGGCGTTGCGGCGTGGCAACTGGGGCCACTGCCGCTGATTTTGTTGCCGGGCGCGCTGCTCTTTCTGGTGGGGTATGCGTTTACCAAACGCTTCACCTGGCTCTCGCACTTCATCCTGGGTTTTACCGACGGGCTTGCGCCAATGGGGGCGTGGGTTGCGGTACGCGGCTCTTTGTTTACGGCGGACGATCTGCCGGCGTGGCTGCTGTTGGGCGTCGTGACGCTGTGGATCGGCGGCTTTGACATCATCTACGCCTGCCAGGACGTCGAGGCCGACCGCGCGGCAGAGTTGCACGCGATCCCGGCGCGATTTGGCGTCCCTGTAGCGCTTGGGCTTTCGTCGTTGTGTCATGTCGTCACAATCACGTTGCTCATCGTCCTGGGACGGGCGCTGGTTTTAGGCTGGCCCTACTGGCTCGGACTGGCTGTCGTCGCCGGGCTGCTCATCTACGAACATAGCCTGGTGCGCCCGAATGACCTTGCGCGCGTCAATGTGGCCTTCTTCAATATCAACAGTTACATCAGCGTGACGTTGTTAGCGAGCGTCCTGGGGGCACTATTGTGGGTCAACGGAGTGAACGGCTTTTAACGGATTTGAAATTCTCGGTAGATCTCACTTTGCTGGGTCTGGATCACCAGATCCAGGCCAAAACAGGGATCTGGCGATCCCTCGAAGCATTTATTGAGGAGAACGATCGATCGTAGAAGCTGCATCTGCACGCACACAGATCACTTTCGTTCGACATGGGCAGGTTTACAATCCCGAGCGCGTCGTTTATGGGCGATTGCCGGGGTTTCCATTGAGCGAATTGGGTGAGCGTCAGGCTCAGGCAGCGGCTGAGGCACTGCGCCACGAGCCGTTAGCTGCCGTTTTCAGCAGTCCACTGCTGCGCGCGCAGCAAACGGCGCACATTCTACTGGCAGGACGGCCTGATGTTCCTTTGTTGACATCCCCAGCGCTCAACGAAGTGCAATTCTTCTTCGAGGGACAGCCATTGGCAGCGATGGCGTCCCGCAACTGGGACCTGTACACCGGCACCGATCCGGTCGGCGAGCGGCCGGCGGATGTCGTCGCCCGCACGCGGGAATTCCTGGCACAGGTGCGGCGCGAGTACGCCGGGCAGCACGTTGTCGCGGTGAGCCATGGGGACGTGATGGCGTTCACCGCGCTGTGGGCCTTGGGCGTCGCGTTGACACCGGCGAACAAGCATACATTGGACCAACACGGGTTGGCCGATGATTATCCCGCACCGGCGTCACTGCTGACGTTCATCTATACGCCGGACGCCGACGAACGCCCCACGCAGGTCACGTACCGGCGTCCTTACGGTGAAGAACTGGCGGATCACGGGGTTTCACCAAAATAATGTTGGAACGTTGAAACGTTCCAACGTTTTGCAAGGAGTGCTTGTGTCAAGAGTGAAAGGCATACTGCTGACGTTCAGTCTCGGTGCAGTTTTGTTGACCGGATGCCGGAAGCCCGAGGCGGGGACACTGCGCATTGCCGTGCTGCCGGTGCTCGACACACTGCCGCTGTACGTCGCCGAAGCCGAGGGATATTTCACCGCCCAAGGGATTGCCGTCGAGTTGATTCCCACCGCTTCCGCCGCTGAACGTGATCAATTGTTGCAGGCCGGACAGATCGACGGCTTTATCACCGATCTGGTGGCCCTGGGGCTGTACAATCGTGAATCTCCACAAGTGATCGCCGTGCGCTATGCCATGATCCCCACGGCAGATTTTGCACAGTTCCGCATCCTGGCAGCCGCCCAATCCGGCATCAACAGTGTGGAAGATTTGCGCGGCGTTCCGATTGGCGTTTCTGAAGGCACGGTCATCGAGTATGTGACGCACCGACTGTTGGAGGCCGAAGGTCTGCCCACGGAGGCAATTGTCACGTTAGCCGTCCCCAAAATCTCGGATCGGATGGCGCTGCTCGATGCGGGGGAACTGCATGCGGCAACACTGCCGGAACCGCTGGCATCGCTGGCGATGCAGCAAGGGGCGCTGGTGATCGCCGATGATACCCACCACCCGGAGGTCAGTTGCAGTCTCTACGCCTTCCGCAAGGACGTGATCGAACGACAACCGCAAACCGTGCACGCTTTCCTCGCCGCCATCGACCAGGCCAGCGCGGCGATCAACGCGGACAAAAGCCGCTGGAGCACTCTCCTCGCCGAGAAAGGAGTGGTGCCGGCTTCATTGGCCGGCGGCTACACTCTGCCCGACTATCCCGCCGACGCCGTCCCCACCGAAGCACAATTCGCCGACGCCATCGCCTGGCTCAAAGAAACCGGACGACTCACAACGACGCCGGAGTACCAGGATTCAGTAGATAGTCGACGGTAGATGGGGAGAAGAAAAGGCACGTTGAGGTTCGCTCATGTGCGGATTCATCCATTCATCATGACTACTTGACTAACGATTATCAGATTATTGGCTCTCTGGAACCTGGTATGGTGATGGAAAAACGGCTTTAGTTTTTGCCACGGATGACACGGATGGTACTGATTTTTTATACTTTGTGTGTCAATCCGTGAAATCCGTGGCTGGTTTCTTATTTTAACTTTCAACCCCACAAAATCCTGAAGAATCATTATTTTTAAAGGAGGCCATCATGTTCAGAAAAACGCAGGTTCCCGTACCATTTCTCGAACCGAAAGTGCTGGTGATCAACTTCGCGCCGGTGTTTCCTGAGCGGGGCGGCAAACAGTTGTACGAAGTCCTCGGCTGGAACGATCCCCACGCTCTTATGCCGCAGTACATCGCCGACCTGGAAGAGTGCAGCTACGGCTATGTGCGCTATCGCATTGTAGAAACCATTGAGGCGGACGCTTATCCGCTCAAAAAGGACGGCTTCCGTTACACCAACGCCACGTACATGGCTTGCCACGAGGGGAAGGAAGCATGGCATCAGCCTGATGCGGTGGACTATGCAGCCATTTTCACGACGTATAAAATTCCCCGGCGCGTGATGCGGGGGGATGTTGACGAAGTGTGGCTCTGGGGCTTCCCTTACGGCGGATTCTGGGAGTCCACAATGGCCGGCGGAAATTCCTACTTCTGCAACTCCGAACCTGTGCCGGGCTTCTGGGGGCGACGCACGTTCGTCACCATGGGCTTCAATTACGAGCGCGGCGTCGGTGAGATGTTGGAGGCATTCGGCCACCGCGTCGAATCGATCATGCGCCACGTTTACGGCTCGTGGGAGCCCGCCCTCACCCATGCCTGGAACCGCTTCACGCTGTACGACAAGGTCGCGCCGGGCGAAGCCGCCTGCGGCACCGTCCACTTTGCGCCCAACAGCGACCGCGACTACGACTGGGGCAATCGCCGCACGGTGATGAGCACCGCCGACGACTGGCTCAACTACCCCGATCTCACCGGCGCAAAGAAGCCGATGAACTGCGCCCAATGGGGCAACGGCAACATCCGTGAACACCACCGCTGGTGGCTCAAGCGCCTTCCTCACGCCGGAGGTCGCGCTGCCGATGGCAAGTTGAACAACTGGTGGCCGTATCTTGTGGACTTCAACCGGTTTGCGGAGAGTAAGAAATGAGAAATGTTTGACTTACGCGATGTGACCTTCGCCTATGCGGGTCAATTGCCGGTGTTCGAGCGGTTCTCGTGGTGCGGGAAACGCGGGGAGACCTGGGCGGTGTTGGGGCCGTCGGGCTGTGGGAAGAGCACACTATTGATGCTGCTGGCAGGATTGCTGCATCCGCAGTCAGGCGAGGTCGCCATCGCTGGCGAGCCCATCGTCCGTCCACGTCCGTGCACGGGGTTGATTTTGCAGGAGTACGGTTTGCTCCCGTGGGCGACAGTGCAAGACAACGTGAGATTGGGACTGCGTATTCGCCGCTTCTACGGCCCTGATGGGCGGCACGTTCCCCGCGATGAACGCATCGATCCCGCCGAGGCGCAGACCCGCGTCGCCCAGTGGCTGGCGCGGCTGGGCATCGCCGACGTAGCGACGAAGTACCCCGCTCAGATTTCCGGCGGGCAGCGCCAGCGCACAGCCATTGTGCGCACACTCGTCCTCGATCCTGACCTGGTGTTGATGGACGAGCCATTCTCCGCGCTGGACGCTCCCACCCGCGAAGACTTGCAAATGCTCACCTTGACGCTGTGCGCAGAAGCCGCTGTCACCGTGGTGCTCGTCACACACAACATCGAAGAGGCGGCGTTTGTGGGGCAGAAGGTACTGCTGTTGGGAAAGCCCCCCAACCGGAAGGCCGATGTTCTGGAAAACACGCATAGTGCGCGAGTCGAGTATCGCCATTCCACGGCGTATCAAAATGTATGTTCGGCGTTGCGTAGCCAGGTTGGTGAACGATGAGAAAAAACATTGACAAAGTTTACTAATCTGTCCCTCATCTACGCGATCCTCGTTTTATTGATCTTCTGGGAAGGCGCTGCTCTGATCGTTCAGAGACCCATTTTACCCACGCCGTACGTGGTCATCCGTGCCTTCCTCCGTGACCTGCCCCGCGACCTGGGGCGGCACACGCTCGTCAGCCTGTACCGCGTGGCAGCGAGTATCGTCCTGGCGATTGTGCTGGCGACGCCGGCCGGGCTGCTACTGGGCCAGAGCGCGAGGCTCAACCGCATCTTTGCGCCGTTCATCTACCTGCTGTTCCCGATTCCCAAAGTGGTGCTGGTGCCCCTGGTGTTGCTGTTTTTAGGCGTGGGCGACTTTCCCAAGATCGTCATCATCACGCTGATTCTGTTCTTCCAAATCCTGGTGCTCGTGCGCGACGCCGCCGCCGCCATCCGCCCGGAATTACTGCTCAGTGTGCGCAGTCTGGGGGCGGGACGGCGTGCGCTGTTCCGCTTCGTCTATCTGCCGGCAAGTATCCCGGCGATCCTCACCGCCGTGCGGCAATCTATCGGCACCGCCGTCGCCGTGCTCTACGTCGCCGAGTTATTTGCCACCCATTACGGACTGGGCTACTATATCTACTATCAGGGCAGCACGCTCTTCGATTATCCGCGCATGTACGCGGGGATCGTGGCGATGAGTTTGCTTGGATTGGGGTTGTATTGGGGGGTGGATATGCTGGAACGGTGGCTTTGCGGCTGGGCAGCGGTAGACGGCGGACAGTAGACGAGGGGAGAATGCGCTCATTCTTGATAAGGGGGAACGATGAAGACTAACACGCTGCGGGATTTTGTGCATCTGCTGGAGACGCGCGATCAACTGGTGCGGGTGACGGTGCCGGTGGCGGCGGAACTGGAGATCACCGAGATCGTGGAACGGGTGAGCAAGGGGCCGGCGGAACGCAACAAGGCACTGCTCTTCGAGCATGTGACCGGCTACGCGATGCCGGTGCTGATCAACATGTTCGGCAGTGCGCAGCGGATGGCGTGGGCACTGCACATGGACGATTTGGATGACCTCACCCGCAACCTGGCGAAACTGATCGATTGGCGATGGCCGCAGAACGCGGGCGCGGCAGTAGGGCGCGGCGTGGGTCTGCTCAACGCACTGCGCGCCGCCGGGATCAAGCCACACAAGGTCAGACGCGCGCCGGTGCAGGAGATCGTCGAGACCAAGAATCCGTCGCTGGACGGCATCCCTATCCTCACATGCTGGCCCAACGATGGCGGGCCGTTCGTCACCCTGCCGCAGGTGGTGACCCGCGATCCGCTCAAGGGCGTGCGCAACGTGGGAATGTACCGCCTGCAAAAGGTCGATAGCCGCACGTTGCTCGTCCACTGGCAGCGACACAAGGGCGGCGCGGAACACGAGCGCGTCGCCCAATCGTTGGGGAAGCGCGTCCCTGTGGCCGTCGTGCTGGGCGGCGATCCGGCGTGCATCTGGGCCGCGTCCGCGCCGCTGCCGCCCGACCTCGACGAGTACCTGCTCGCCGGCTGGCTGCGCGGTCGGCCTGTCGAGCTGGTGGACTGCGTCACGCAGCCGCTCGCCATTCCCGCCGAGGCTGACATCGTTGTCGAGGGCTACGTCGATCCCGACGACCGCCGCCCCGAAGGCCCCTTCGGCGACCACACCGGCTACTACACGCCCGTGGAGCCGTTCCCCGCACTGCACGTCACCGCCATCACCCGGCGGCGCGATCCCATCTACCCGGCCACCGTCGTCGGCATCCCGCCGATGGAGGATTACTGGATGGGCAAGGCCACCGAGCGCTTGTTCTTGCCATTGCTGCGCCTGTTTCTGCCGGAAATCGTCGATTGGGCGATGCCCGCGCCGGGCCTCTTCCATAACCTGGTATTCGTGAGCATCAAGAAGCGCTTTCCGGGGCACGCACGCAAGGTCATCCACGGCCTGTGGGGGCTGGCGCTCCTCAGTCTGGCGAAAGCGGTGGTGATCGTGGATGAATGGGTAGACGTGCAGAACCCGACCATCGCAGCGTGGCAGGCGTTGGGCAACGTCGATTGGTCACGAGACGTCGTCATCGGCGACGGGCCGACCGATCACCTGGATCACGCCTCATACCATCATTCCTTCGGCGGCAAAATCGGCATCGACGCCACCGCCAAATGGCCCGAAGAAGGCTACACCCGTGGGTGGCCCGAACTCGTGCGGATGACGCCGGCAGTCAAGGCGCAGGTGGATGCGCTGTGGGGAAAGTTGGGGTTATAGGTGAAGTTGTGCTTTGAGCATGAGGCTCTATAATTTGAGTATGTCCAACGCCAAAGTGCCCACGTCTCGCCGCGGCTTGACCGGCGACTTGTTACAGACATTGTCCGACACTCTATTGCGCTGCGGCCCTTTCTACAGTGCGCATGCGTTGAACGCCGTGTTTATCGACCGAAGATTATATCCGTGGCGCTATCGCGTGCCCGATGCGGACACCCCCCAATCGCGGGTGCAGGCGCTCATCGCCTATTTGCACGATCAAACGACTGTGGATGGCGACAACGCTTTAGCGCTTTTTGTCCAGGTTTTACGAGATCAAACCGATGTTGGTGATGCCTGTTACCGCGAACTCGATCAGTTGGCGATTGCCTTAAGCGGCGGTTCGGCGACATCCCTTACGCCATCCGGCGCTATGCCCCCTTCCACTGTGACCGCCGGCGACCCTTATACCCCTTACGAGACGGCCATGCGCGTCCTGTTATCCCGCCTGGGCAAGACCCATCCACGCTACAATGAGGCGCTCATTTACCAACAGCGCCTGGATGAGAATCTCAAAGGGACGCGGCTCTATGGCGATACGGAAACTCGCCGCGCCGAGCGCGCCGAAATCCTCGCGCGGCTCAACGCGCTCTCGATGGCGACGCTCGACACGCTCTTCAGCGAATTGGGCAATGCGTCGATCCCCTCAGTCGCTCCGTCTGCACCCCCTGGCAGCATCACGGTCATCGGCGATGGCAATGTGGTCGGCAACAACAATCAAGTCTCCATCAACAAACCGGCAACGGCCAACCCACCGCCAGCAACACCATCCGGTTTGCCCGATCGCGCGCAAGCGTTGAGATTGCTTACACTGCTGACCCAGCATTTCAGTTTAGACGAACTGAACACGTTGTGTTTCGCGGTGGGCGTGAATTTTGATGAGTTGCCCGGGGCAGGATTGACGGGCAAAGCGCGGGAACTGCTCAGTTATTGCGAACGTCACGCCTGCATGCCTGCCTTGATCAACGCCGGCCAAACCCTCCGCCCAGAGTTGGATTGGTCATAATGCTGAACGCCACAAATGACTGATTCCAGCCTTCCTGCTCCTGTCTCCCGTCGACCGTCGACCGTCTACCTCTACGTCACCGTCTTCACCGGCGGCCTGGTCTCGCTGGCGCTGGAACTGGCGGCGTCGCGGCTGCTGGCGCCGGCATTCGGCACGACGGAACTGGTCTGGTCGGCCATCATCGGGCTGATCATGCTTTACCTTTCGGTGGGCTATGCCCTCGGCGGGCGTTGGGCCGACCGTTCACCATATCCTGCGACGCTCGCCACGATTATGACGGCAGCGGGGCTGAGCATCGCCGTGATCCCCCTGCTGGCCCGCCCGATGCTGCGTCTGGCCGCACGAGGGATGCTGGCCTGGAACCTGGGATGGATCGCCGGACCGTTCATAGTCGTGCTGGTGCTCTTCGTCGCGCCGGTGACGCTGCTGGCGTGCGTGTCACCGTTCGTCATCCGACTCTCCGTCACCGATGTCCACGCCTCGGGAAACACAGTGGGCCGCATCTACGCCGTGTCCACACTGGGCAGCTTCATCGGTACATTTCTGCCCAACCTGGTGTTGATCCCCACCCTGGGCACGTACCGCACGTTCATCCTGCTGGCGCTGCTCGCCGCCGTGGCCGGGTTGGGAGGGTTGTGGAAGGCTCGCCGCCGCCGCTTCTGGGTGTTGGTATGGATACCGGCCCTGCTGATCGTGCTTTTTATCCTCAAACCGGGTACCATCAAGCCCGAAGTAGGTCTCATCCACGAGGAAGAATCGGTCTACAACTTCATTCAGGTGGTGGAGAATGCAGATGGTTCACGCTATCTACTACTCAACGAAGGTCAGGGCATCCACTCAATCTACCTGCCCGGCGACGAAATCCTCACCGGCGGGCCATGGGACTACTATCTCATCGCACCGTACTTCAACGCGGCTCCCCATCCGCCGAGCGCCGTGGGCAGCTTGCTCGTCATCGGCCTGGCCGCCGGGACGACGCCGACGCAGTACACCGCAGTCTACGGTCCGCTGCCCATCGATGGAGTGGAGATCGATCCAGCCATCATCCAGGTGGGACGGGATTACTTTGCGATGACGCAGCCGAATCTCACGGCTTATGCCGCCGACGGGCGCGCCTTTCTCGCGCAGGCGACGCGCCACTACGACGTGGTCGCCGTCGATGCGTACCGACTGCCCTACATCCCCTGGCATCTGACGACGGTGGAATTCTTCGCGGAGGTGCGGGCACATCTCACGGACGAAGGGGTGGTCGCCATCAACGTGGGACACACGCCCGCTGCAGGGGATGGCGACTGGCGGCTGGTCGAGGCCATGGTCGCCACAATGCGCCAGGTTTACCCGGCGGTTTATGTGATCGAAATACCGAACAGCTTCAATGCCATCGTCGTGGCTACGGTACAGGTCACGACGGCACAAAATCTGGCGGATAACCTCCCGCTGTTGGCAGATGCGCGTCTGCACACCGTGGCGGAACGGGCGCTCGCCAACCTGCGGGATGTCGCGCCGGACGGCGTTATTTTCACCGATGACCGTGCGCCCGTTGAACAACTGACGCACGACCTGGCGTTGCGTTACATCCTCGGCGGACAGTGAATTGACTAACCCGCCACTTTCCTTATAATGATGGCCTATAGCCTCAAGTCCCTAGGGAGGGATGTACTATGGACAAGAAAACACGTTATTTCGGATTGCTGTGCATCTTTACACTGCTGATCGGCGGATGCAGCGCCCCGACGCCGCCGGCGGCGACCATCACCCCGACCCGCACGCCCGCACCACGAGAGACGGCAACGCCTGCCTCTACGCCGACGCCCCGCCCCGCCACTCCCACGGCGACCGCCACGCCTACGCCGGCGCCCCTCGTCGTGACACCTTTCCCGCCCGACGTCAATCCGCTGACCGGGGAAAAAATGGCAAGCGCGGAGGTGCTGAATCGCATTCCCATCGCCATCAAAGTCTCCAATTCACCCGAAGCGCGCCCCCAGTCGGGCCTCAACTCGGCTGACCTGGTCTTTGAGCATTTTGCCGAAGGCAGCATTACCCGCTTCACGGCTGTCTTCTACGGCAAGGAGCCGAAACAAGTCGGTTCGGTGCGCAGTGGACGGTTGATCGATTTGGAAATTCCCGCGATGTACCACGTGCTGTTTGGCTATTCAGGGTCCAGCGCAGGCGTCAAAGAACGCATTCGCAACTCAGACCTCTTCCCCACCTATATCGCCGCGCCGGATTTCGGCGTTGGGGAACCCTATTTTTACCGCGTATTGCAGGAAGGAAAGGCTTTTGAACACACATTATTCACCAACCCTACCGTACTGCGCCAGCTTGCCGACGAACGCGGCATCAACCAACGGCCTGAGTTTCCCCGGCTGATGGCGTTCAGTGAAACGCCGCTGCAGGGAGGAACGGCAGTCACCTACTTCGAGGTTAACTACCTGAAAGACTCGTGTACTGCGGAATGGACTTATGACGTGGCCTCCGGGCGCTGGCAGCGCGCGACGGCCGGCGTCGCCCAGACAGACTCCCTCACTGGTGAGCCGCTGACCGCTGCCAATGTCGTCATCGTGTACGCCAATCATATCGAAACGGACATCCTCGAAGACACGTGGGGAGGCGGGCATCAATCGATCCAGGTGCAACTCTGGGGCACCGGGCCGGTGCTCATTTTCCGGGATGGGGTGATGATCAACGGTTATTGGGAGCGCGCCGAACGCAATCACATGCTCACATTTTGGATTGCAGAGGGGAATCCGCTCCCTTTGAAACCCGGCAATACGTGGTTCCAGATGGTACCACTGGGCACGACCTCAGAGGAAATCCAGGAAGGACAATGGCGTTTCACGCCTAAGGGTGTCGTCCCGTTTGGACGGTAAGATATTGCCCTGGCGACGATAGCTCCTCTATCTTTTTTGCCGGGGTGATGGTCATACGCTTGTCTTTCCTAACACTCGTGCTATAATCGGCGCGTGAGGGTGAGTAGCTCAGTCGGTTAGAGCGCACGGTTCACATCCGTGAGGTCCAGAGTTCGAGTCTCTGCTCGCCCACTGTAAGCTCAGCCGAGGCTAAAGCCGTCGGGTTTTAGCCCACGGTCCTCTTAGCCGAGGCTAAAGCCGTCGGCTCAACCCACCAAGCCCTATGGGCTGGCCGCTCAGCCCCCCTTAGGAGGTTTTGTGGGTTTAGCCCACGGCCCTCTCAGCCGAGGCTAAAGCCGTCGGCTCAACGCACCAAGCCCTACGGGCTTGACAGCGCAGCCCCCCTTGGGAGGTTTTGTGGGTTTAGCCCACGGCCCTCTCAGCCGAGGCTAAAGCCGTCGGCTCAACGCACCAAGCCCTACGGGCTGGCCGCTCAGCCCCCCTTGGGGGGCTTCGTGTGTTTAGCCCACGGCCCTCTCAGCCGAGGCTAAAGCCGTCGGGTTTTAGCCCACGGTTTTAGCCCACGGTCCTCCTAGCCGAGGCTAAAGCCGTCGGCTCAACCCACCAAGCCCTGCGGGCTGGCCGCTCAGCCCCCCAAGGGGGGCTGCGTGTGTTTAGCCGTAGGGCTTTAGCCCACGGCCCTCTTTTAGCTCTGGACCTTCCTTGGTCTCCAAGTCATCGGATTCGACACGTTCCAAGAAAAGGATTGTGGAACTACCACTATGATGCTCCCGCTGACGCTTGACGTACTGAATGACCATCTCCAGGTTCTTTTCCCCAAACGAAACGACGCCATAGCTTTTTTGCCAGGCGAAATGTGCGTCAGGGGTCTTGACGTGGTTGACAAAATGTGCGCTGTTGCCCTTGACTTGCCCGACGAACTCTGAAAGCGACAACTTGGGTGGCACGGAAGCCACCAGATGGATGTGATCTTCGATGCCGCCCACGGCATAGACGATAGCACCCAATGCTTGCGCCTTTGCGGTGATCACGCGATGCAGCTCCGATTCCCAGGCCGGGTCAATAGACAGCACCCGGCCTGTTGTCGCCCAGGTGAAATGATAAAACAAATGCCAGTATGGCATGGTAAACTCCGTGTTTGGCTCAGCCGAGGCTAAAGCCGTCGGCTCAACCCACCAAGCCCTACGGGCTGGCCGCTCAGCCCCCCAAGGGGGGCTGCGTGTGTTTAGCCGTAGGGCTTTAGCCCACGGCCCTTAGCCGAGGCTAAAGCCGTCGGCTGAACGCACCAAGCCCTGCGGGCTACCAGCTCAGCCCCCTTGGGAGGCTTTGTGGGTTTAGCCGTAGGACCCACGGCCCTCGTAGCCGAGGCTAAAGCCGTCGGCTCAACCCACCAAGCCCTGTGGGCTACCAGCTCAGCCCCCCTTGGGGGGCTTCGTGTGTTTAGCCGTAGGGCTTCAGCCCACGGCCCTCTCAGCCGAGGCTAAAGCCGTCGGCTCAACGCACCAAGCCCTGCGGGCTGGCC
>DAOOGN010000035.1:0-34818 GCA_035415725.1 Anaerolineae bacterium
CCTGGCCTACCAAAGTCTACGCCAAACCTGGCATAGGGAATAAGTGGCTTCGTCTTGTTCCTTGGTATCCGCCATACCCTTGCCTCGAAAAATCAAGCCACCCTCCAATTCAACGTGGCCACTCTCAAGTATATCACGTTTCCACCCAATCCAACGCCCGTTGTACAGCCTTCTGCCAGCCGGCGTACAGCGCCGCGCGCTTATCCGCCGCCATCCCCGGCGTGAAAGTCTTGTCGATGCTCCAGTTCTGCCGCAGAGCGTCGAGGTCTTCCCAGAAACCGACTGCCAATCCGGCGGCGTAGGCCGCGCCGAGCGCCGTCGTCTCGGTGACGGTGGGACGCACGACGGGCACGCCGAGGATGTCGGCCTGGAACTGCATCAGCAGCTCGTTGGCGACCATGCCGCCGTCCACCTTGAGCGCGGTGAGAGCGACGCCAGAGTCCTTCTCCATCGCCTCCAGGACGTCGCGGGTCTGGTAGGCAGTCGCTTCGAGCGCCGCGCGACAGATGTGGTTTTTGGTGATGTAGCGCGTCAGCCCGACCATGACGCCGCGCGCGTCACTGCGCCAGTAGGGAGCGAAGAGGCCGGAGAACGCGGGAACGATGTACATCCCGCCGGCATCGTCGACTTTGCGCGCCAGGTCCTCGATCTGCGGAGCGCGCTCGAAGAAGCCCAGATTGTCGCGCAACCACTGCACCAACGCGCCGGTGATGGCGATGGAGCCTTCCAGCGCATAGACGGCAGGCGCGTCGCCGAAGCGGTAGCTGAGGGTGGTGAGCAGACCGCTTTGCGAGGGGACGATATTCGTGCCGGTGTTGAGCAACATAAAACAGCCCGTCCCGTAGGTGTTCTTGGCCTCGCCCGGCGTGAAACATGTCTGCCCGACGAGCGCCGCCTGCTGGTCGCCCAGATTGCCGGTGACGGGCAGACTTTCGCCGAAAGGCCCGTCGTGGCAGGTAAATCCGTAGGGTTGAGGAGCGCTGGAGGGGCGAATTTCCGGCAGCATGGCGCGCGGAATGCCCAACACACGCAGGATGTCCGCGTCCCAGTCCAGCGTCTTGAGGTCCATCAGCAGCGTGCGACTGGCGTTGGTCACATCGGTGACGTGGACGCCGCCGTGCGGCCCGCCGGTTAGCCACCAGATCACCCAGCTATCGATGGTGCCGAAGAGAGCGTTGCCCTTGTCGGCGGCCGCGCGTACGGCAGGGACGTTATCCAGCATCCACTTGACCTTGGGCCCGGCGAAGTAGGTCGCCAGCGGCAACCCGGTGACGGGGCGGAAGCGCTCCTGTCCGCCTTCGAGCGCCAGCGCATCGCAAATGCCTTTGGTGCGTGTATCCTGCCAGACGATAGCGTTGTAGAGCGGCTGTCCGGTGCGCCGATCCCAGACGAGCGTGGTCTCGCGCTGGTTGGTGATGCCCACGGCGGCGATGGCCCCGCCGGGGATGTTGCCCTGCATCAAGGTCTGGCGGATGACTGTTTGCGTCTTCTCCCAGATTTCGAGCGGATTGTGTTCCACCCAACCGGGTTGCGGGTAGATTTGCTCGTGTTCCTCGTAAGCCCAGACGACCGGCCGGCCGCTATGATCAAAGAGAATGCAACGCGTGCCGGTCGTGCCCTGGTCGATGGCGGCGATATATTGCGTCATAGAGACCTCCTGCGAAAATAGTCGCATAGTCGTTAGTCTTATAGTCGAATAGCCATTTGCGTGCTTGCAGGGATGCGCCAGTCCATGGCGTCTCCGCTCAAAAGAGTCGCCGGGTTCACAGTGAAAAAGCCACGGTTACAAATTTTCACCCTCGTTGGTGTGGTTCCACCCATGGAGACTCCTGGAATGATGCTGTTGAGACGTTACGGCGTGGCGGCGAAGATAAGATCGTCCACAAAAAGACTGCTGACCAGGCCGGAGTCGGTCGTCGCCGAGAGGCTGAACGTGACGGTTAGCCCCGCGTAGGCGTGCAGGTCGAGCGTTTCTGTGACCCAGCCGTTGGTCTTCTGCGCCACGCACAGATTGTAGGTTTTGAAAAGGGCGTTATTCACGTAGACTCGCCCGAAATCGTAGTGACAGATATCTGTGGAATCGATCCAATACCAATAGTTCAGATAGGGCGTGTTGGCCGGAATCATCAGTGAACGTTGGATGTAGGCGCTCTCGTTGTCCTCGCCGCCAAGCCATGCGGCCCATGAGCCGCTGTGCGCCGTGACCGTGTTGGGGAAAGTGTTGGCAATTACCACGCGCCCCTTTGCGGAATAGGTACTCCAGTGGGTAAGGCCGCTCTCGAAGTCGCCGTTGGGGATGGGAATACTGAAGATCGGCGGTGTGTAGGCTTTCAGGGTCAACGGCAGATATACATAGCTGGTGACGATGACCGTCTTGGTCGCGCTCCACGGGCTGCGCCCGTCAGGCCCGCCGGCGCGGACGCGGTAATGCCACTGCCCTCCGGTTTGCTCGGTGACGGTGTAGATGGATGGCGCACCCGCGTAAACAACGAGCGGGTTGGTGAAGTAAGGGCTGAGGCTCTCTTCCAGCGTATAGACGGTCGCGCCGGCCACGTCGCTCCAATCCAACGTGTAATTACCGTCGCGGTCGTCGCTGAGGGCGGTGAGGGTGGGCGCCGCCAGCGGTGCAGAGGCAACGGTAGTGGAGACAGGTGTGCTCCATGGCCCGATCAAGGCGCCGTGAGTCGCGCGCGCGCGGTAGTACCACGTCCCGCCCGGCTGGCCGGTGACGTTATAGGCCGTGGCCGAACCGACATAGCGGGTGATGGGGCTGGTGAAGGCAGGCGTCGTGGCCTGCACGAGGACGTAGCTATACGCCCCCGACACGGACGACCACTGAACGGTGTAGGCGTCGGCGTGTGTAGGGTTGTTGATGGGCGTCATGAGGGGAGCAGCAGGCAGCACGGTGACGGATCGGACGTTGCTCCACTCGCCGGGGGTATCGTAGGCGTTGATGGCGCGGACGCGGTAGTACCACTCACCGACGCTCTGCCCGCTGACTTGCACCTGGGTATTCGACCCGCTGTAACGTGTGGCGGGGGAGTTAAAGCTCGCCGAGCTGGATTCTTGAAGCAGATAGCTGGCCGCGTCAGGGACGGTGCTCCATGTAACCGTGTAGGTGGGATCGCCGTCGGCATTGTCGATAGCGTCAAGCACCGGCGGGGCCGGTACCGCCAGCGTCGCCAGCGCCGCGTAAGCGTTGATGCGCCCCCATCCATAATCCTGATCCTTGCCTGCCAGCCCCGGATCGTCTGCCGTTTGCTCGATAAGGCTTTGTACCCCATCAGGCGTCAACGCCGGATTCATCGACCAGACCAACGCGGCTAACCCGGAAACGTAAGGCGTTGCCTGCGACGTGCCCTGCAGGTAGTCATACTGATTTTGATAGCCATAGTAGGTCGTCAAGTACACGGCATAGGTCGGCATGGTGCTGTAGATGCCGTTGGGGTCACCGAGTCCACTCAGTTCCCCGCCGGGCGCAGCGATGTCGCAGTGCGCGCCGTATTGCGAATAGTAAGCGTAAGTGTCGCTGTTATCGGTCGCCGCGACGGCCATGACGTTGTCGAAAGCGGCAGGATACATGGTGGGATTGGCTGTCGGACAGGCGGTGGAGATGTTACGGCAGTTGCCCATGGCGGCGACGATCAGACTGCCTGCGGCATGCGCCGCGTTGATGGCATTCTGCATCGTTTGCGAAAAATCCTTTCCCCCCAGACTGAGGTTGATGATTTTCGCCCCGTTTTGATAAGCCCAGGTGATGCCGTCGACGATGTCGGAGTTATAGCCGCTGCCTGTATTGTCCAGCACACGCACTGGCATGATTCGTGCTCCCCACGACATCCCCGCTACGCCGACGCTGTTGTTGGTGACGGCAGCGGCGATACCGGCAACGTGCGTGCCGTGCCCGTTCGCGTCGGATGGCGTGTTGTCATCTTCGACAAAGTCGTGCCCGGTGACCAGTTTGCCTGCCAGATCGGGATGGCTCGTGTCCACGCCGGAATCGATGATGGCGATAATAATGTCACTGCTGCCGGTGGTGATCCCCCACGCTCCAGGCGATTGGATGACGGTGTGCGCCCATTGCTTGCTGTACGCAGGATCATTGGGGACGGCGTCGAAGGCTTGATAGCGATAGTTGGGTTCGGCGTAGACCACGCCGGGATCGGCGTTGAGCGCGGCAGCAATCTCCACCTCGCGCCCTTCTGGCACCCGCAGCAGTTGCACATCACTGTGGTACAGCGAGCGGATGGTGGTGACGCCATACTGCTCCAGGGTGAGTTGGGTGGTCATGGGACGCGCGCCGGATATAAAACGCGCCAGGATTTCTCCCGGTTTGAACTCGCCAGGAGCCGCGGCTTGGGGACGCGCAGCATCGGTCGGGGCCGGCTTGGCGGTGATCAGGACACTGATGATGAGAAACAATGTCAGGATAAATCGGTGCGGATGAATTTTCATAGTACATTGTCCTTGAGAATGATGGGTTTTCTGAGACCTGGCGTGCTGATGGAAAAACGGCTTTGGTTTTTGCCACGGATGACACGGATTGCACTGATTTTTTATACTTGGCGTGTCAAGCCGTGAAATCTGTGGCCAGTTTCTTATTTCGACCCCACGAAATCCTGAAGAACCGAATGATGTTAAAAAACCGCCGGTAACCCGGCATAAATGTAGTATAGCGCGATTCCGTAGAAAGGCCAAAATCCCTTCACAGTGCTTGCCTGTAACGCCCCCACGAGTACAATGAATGAACAGCACCTACGGGACAGCGCTGAGGATGAATTTGCCACTTTTAACTATTTTCAGGAGAGCATATTGGAGAGCATATTATGGAAGACTTTCTATTCAACGAATCACTGGACGATTTAGACCCTGACCTTGCACGTCTGATTAGCTACGAGACCGAGCGTCAGGCCCGCAAGCTGATCATGGTGCCTTCGGAATCCCTGGCGCCTTATGCAGTGCATGAAGCGCTCGCCTCGGCCTTCTCGCACATCTACGCGGAAGGCTATCCCCACGAGGACACGCGCCAGATGAGCACAGCGGAGATTTTGGACTACGAGGCCGTGTTGGGCCATTATCGTCGCTATGCCGATCCGCGCTACTACAAGGGTGTGGAATACGCGGACGTGCTGGAGACGCTGGCACGCCGCCGTGTCGCCGAGGTCTTTGCCACCGCGGCTGCGCCTGCCGATCAACTGTATGTCAACGTCCAGCCGCTCTCCGGCTCGCCGGCGAACACGGCTGTGCAGTACGCCCTGCTTGAGCCTGGCGACACGATGCTGGCGATGGCGCTCCACGTCGGCGGACATCTGAGCCACGGCAGCAAAGTTGCCTACTCCGGCAAAACCTTCAATGTGGTTACCTATACCGTCGATGCGCAGACCGAGCGGTTGGACTATGACGCCATTCGTCAGCAAGCCCTGGAGACGCACCCCAAACTGATCATCGGCGGTTACACCTCGTATCCCTGGGCGCCGGACTGGCAGAAATTTCGCGCCATTGCCGATGAAGTCGGCGCGTATTTGTTGGCGGATATTGCCCACGTCGCCGGACTGGTCGTCAGCGGCGACTACCCCAATCCCGTGGGCATCGCCGACGCGGTGACGTTCACCACGCACAAAACGTTGAACGGCCCGCGTGGGGCGGTCATCATCACCCACAAAGCGGCGCTGGGCCGTAAATTCGACCGCGCCGTCTTTCCCGGGTTCCAGGGAGGGCCGCACCTGGAAACCATCGCGGCGTTGGCGGCGACGATGCAGCTTGCGCGCACCGAAAAATTCCGTCAACTGCAACATCAAGCGGTGCGCAACGCCGTCGTTTTGGCCGAGGCCCTGCAAGCGGAAGGTATCCGCATCCCCTACGGCGGCACCGACACCCATCTACTGCTCTTCGACTGCAAGACGATAGGGGGGCCGGATGGCGTCCCCTTGATGGGCGACCCGGCGGCGCGCATCCTGGATATTGCCGGCATCGTCGCCAATCGCAACACCATCCCCGGCGACACGACCGCCGCCTATCCCTCCGGCGTGCGTTTGGGTACACCCTGGGTCACGCAGCGCGGTCTGCGCGAGCCGGAGATGCGCCGCATCGCAGCGCTGATCACCCGACTACTGCGGGGGATGAAGCCGTACAAAATTGAACACCGCGGGCAGGACGAGTTCCACTCCCGGGTGGACTTCGACACGTTGGAGACGGTAAAGATGGAGGTAGCGGCATTAGCGCAACAGGCTGCGGTACCGGCGTATCCTTGCCCTTATGAACATCCTGACGCCAGCGGCTACCCGCATTTCTATGGCCTCAACGACGCGCCGCAAGGTCACGGCGCTTTTGAACGGCTGGAATTGAGGGGAGCCTTCGTCCGCACTTTTGTGGAGTGGCTGACCCCCTCGCGCACGACAGACATGGTCACGGGGGAAGCGCGTCCTATCACCCTGCTGGAAGCCGACGGGCGGGGGATGACGGCGGGATGGTTGACGCGCGTCAAGGCGCAGTCCTATTGGCTAGATGTGCCCCGCGCCGCCGCGTCACGGGTGATGACATGGCTGCGGGCGCTCGTCGACGGTTACGTCGCCACCGACGATGTCTACGGCCAACTGCCCCTCTTGGATGCGGTGCGTGACCTGGGCGCGACACCCGGCGCCGTGGCGGAGGTGACGCTCGCAGTCGGGCCGTTCACCAAACCGTACTTCATCGGCGCAGGATCGCGCCAGGAAGCGGCCGCCGAGGCGCTGCCGCCCTTTGTCTGGAGCGAACCCCAGAACGCGCCGCTGCGCCAGACGCGCCTGAATGCCATCCACCGCACTATGGGCGCGCGGATGGTGCCCTTTGGCGGGTGGGAGATGCCTGTCTGGTATACCGGCAACCTCGAAGAACACCGCGCCGTCCGTGAAGCGGCAGGACTCTTCGACGTGAGCCACATGGGATGTTGGGATGTGCAAGGACCGGAAGCCGCCACCTTCCTCAACATGGTGCTGGTCAACGACGTGAATTATGTGGAGGTGGGGCACTCGCAATACACGGCATTCTTCGCTGTGGACGGTATCCCCCTGGATGATCTGTTAGTCTACCGGCTGGCCGACGAGCACTACCTGCTGGTCGTCAATGCGTCCAACAACGACAAGGATTGGGCCTGGGTCAATGCCGTGCTCAAGGGCGAAGTGTGTATCGATCCCCGCCGGCCCTGGGTCCGGTGGCAAGGTGATGGCGTGCAATTCCGCGACCTGCGTGACGCGGCAGCAGGTGCGGATCGGCGCGCCGAACTGGCACTGCAAGGCCCCAAGTCACGGACGATTCTGCTGGAATTGGGAGGGACGCCCGCCGACCTGGCCGCGATTCAACGTCTGCCGTGGGGCGGGATTGCCCGCGTTACGCTGGGCGATTTTGATATGATCGTGAGTCGCACCGGTTACACTGGGGAGCGCGTCGCCTACGAGTTGTTCGTTCATCCAGACCGCCTGGTGGATTTCTGGAAGACGCTGTTGGAGGTCGGCGCGCCGTTTGGCCTTAAGCCGTGTGGGTTGGCCGCCCGCGACAGCCTGCGTCTGGAAGCCGGCCTGCCGCTCTACGGCCACGAAATGGCCGGCCCGCTCCATTTGACGATGGCCGAGGCCGGTTTTGGCGGTTACATCAAGCTGTACAAATCGTTCTTTGTGGGGCGCGAGGCGTTCATTGCCCGCGATGCGCAACGCGAGGGTCAGGTGATCCGCTTCGGCGTGCCGGAAAAGGGGCCGATGCCGCAGAACGGCGACCCCGTTATAGACGACAAAGGTAAAGTGGTGGGCTTCGTGACAAGCTGCGCCATCGATACCGCCGGGCAGCAGTTGGGACAGGCTTACGTGCGGAATGCTTACCGCGGCGAAGGGACGCAACTCGCGGTCCTGGTTTCACCGCGCCGCGAGCCGAAGCCGCGCACACAGCTCACTCTAGGGGATCGCATCCAGTTGCCGGTGGACATAGTGGTGTTGAGCCGCTTTCCAAAGCGGTAGGCGGTAAGGCGATAAGGTTAGGACCTGACAGGTTGTTCGCAGCCTGTCAGGTCTCCGGGGATGACGCATGGCCGGCGTCAGATCCTTCCCAAATGGGCAAAGTAAAGTAGAAGGACACTCCGCCTTCGGGCTGGTTCCGCATCCAGATGTTCCCTCCGTGGGCCTCAACCACCAGGCGACACAGAGCTAATCCCAATCCGTAGCCGTGCATTGGATATGAACCGACGGCAAATTTGTTGAAGAGCTGTTTTTGTGTCTCCAGAGGGACGGGCGGGCCGTTGTTGTAAACCTCGACTTTTACCCAGTCACCTTCCTGAACGGCGGTGACGGCGATGCGTCCATGCTCTTGCGGAACGAATTTGAGGGCGTTGCTGAACATGTTCTCGAAAACGCGCGTCAAGGCTGAGGCATCCACCCACAGGAAAGGCAGGTCGTCAGGAATAGCAAGGTCCACGCTAAGATTCTCATGGGGAACAATAGCTCTCTGGGCGATTTCCGCCACGTGATCGGCGAGGGCGAGCGCCTGCGGGTGCAGATCGAAACGTCCGGCTTCCAGACGGCTGACCTCCAGGATCATCTCCACCAACTTTTTCAACTGCTCGGTGTTGTCGACCGCGATGTTGATGAGATTGTCAGTCTCGTCGCTCATTTCCGGATCCGCCAGGAGACGCAAAGAGTATTCGGCCACCGCGAGTGGATTGCGCATATCATGAACCAGCATATCCAGCAAGTCCTGGCGCATTTTATCCAGCGCCCTGGCCTCGGTCACATCACGGAAGAGGAAAAGTACGCCGAGAGACTGCTTATTCTCCGCATAGACGATCCAGTTTTGCACCTGAAGGAACAGTCCCCGTGGGGTTTCAAAAACCGGCGCCGTCTGGCTTCCGTAAGCCATATCGGCAGCCGTGGCGGCTTCCATGGGCTTGCCGATGGCTTGAGTGAGCCATTCCGCCAATTCCGGCATGGAGGGGGCTATCGCCGCGCTGATTTCCGGCAGCGTGCGCCCTTCCCACAATGCAGGGTCGCCGGCCAGCATAACCATGTCCAACAGAGGCCCATTGATGTAGCGTATGTTCAGCGCCGGCGTCTCCACGTTGACCAGGATGATGCCGTCGCGCGAGGATTCCAGAATAGCGCGCAGCAGGCTTTTGCTTTTCTGATCGTCCTCGTAGTTTTTGATGCGCAGCAGGGCGGCTATGCTCTGCTGCACGATCGCTAAGGCCAGGACAATCTCATTCTCTTCCAGGACGCGTTCTTCAGCCATCAAGACCGCCACGACGCCGCGACGTTCTTGACCGGGCGGAGAAACAGGAAAGTAAAGCAACTGTTGAGCGCCGACGGCTTCAACCTGTTCCCAAAAGCGCGGCAGGTCCGCACCGCTTGAACGCGACACCCGCGTTAGACGTTCGGCTTGACAATGGCTCAAGAACTCAGATTCGCCCTCCCACACCGGTCCGTCTGTCCATAGGGACTTAAATTTTGGACCGCGGACGGTATACGTTTGCGCACGTACCCAATGCTGATTCTCGGTGTGATAAAAGACTGTGCCGATGGCGCCGGCGATATGGTCGTACAAAGCGCGCAGCAGGATGAAGATGATGCCGGCCCGATTCATTTCTGAAAGGAACGCCGTGCTGATCTCGTAGAGGTGGCGCACGATTTGCAACTGAGCTTGCAACTGATCGACAAGCTGTCCACGCTGGAGCGTCAAGGCCAGTTGGTCAGCAATGGTGATCAGCAGTTGGGTAACTTCCAGGGACAAAGTCTGCTTATCGAACATGCTGAGGCGCATCACGCCGCTGACCTGACCGTCGATGATCAACGGCAGGTTGATGTGTGTGGTCGGGCCGGTGGCATCGACTGCTGGTGGGAGATCGTGCTCCACCACCATCCATTTTTGGGCCAAGGCGCGTCCTGGACCGCCTTCCCCCGCTGCAAAGGTGACTGCTTCATGGACGTCCTCAGAGATGCACCCCACGCACACATTGAGTTTGAGGACTTGTTCACGTTGGTCCAACAAGTAAATTCTACCCTGTGCCATATTGGCGATTTGCATGGCCTGGCTGAGGCCCGCACGGAGAATTTCATCCTGGTTGGCTTCGGTGTTGATGGTGGCGATGAGGGTATACAGGCTTTCCAGATAGGTTTGCCGTTGCTGTTGTTGCCGGGCAAGGAGGGGGGCGTCTGTCCGTCTGCTGAGGGATAGCTCATTTTCATATTGAAGCCGTGCGCTATAGACGAGCGGCGTCAAAAGTGCACTTCCCTGTTCGAGCAGCGCCTGCGGGAAAGGTGCTGCAACGGCGGAAAAAGCCAGCAATCCTCTGGGCGTATCCGCATACGGCGGCACAGGCAGGAGCCACAGCGGTGTAGTATGTTCCGGGATCGTCAGCGTATGACAGCCGCAGTGCGCGAGGCCCTTTTGCCAGCGCGTAGCGTATTTCTGCAGCGCGGCATAGAGGGCCGGAATTTCCATAGGTTGGGAGTGGATGCAAGTCAGCGGGGATTGAGCCTCATTGAGGATCAGCAGGACGGCTTCCTGGGCGCCGACCGTATCCGCAAAAAGTGTCAATGCTTTTTGCAGCGAAGTTTGCCAGGGTACGGAGCTACTCAGGCGGCAGATCTCCATAAGCTGGGCGATGAACTGGGGTTCATTCTCGGCAGTCACATTCATTTCTCCATGGCCTATCCCTATCATACCATAGCCTTGTGCGGCCTGCAAATAGGGTATAGGGCAAATTCTACCGGGCTATCCTCCCTGCCCCCTTCCCCCAGGAAAGAGGGATTTTTGTAGGGGGTCATCGCCGGTGGCCGAAGTGGCAACCCATGATGCACCATCCCCGCAGTCCAGTTCGCAAGCTGGACAGGGTAGCTGAATAGTGACTTCCAAATAATCTGTCGGATACTCCTGCCCATGGCCTGTGGCGCTTGCCCCTGCGCCGCCTTATGATAAAATGGGGAGCATGGAGCCGCGAATTGTGTTCATGGGAACACCAGAATTTGCCCTGCCAACGCTGGAAGGGCTGGCGTTACACTATCCCCTTGTCGGTGTAGTGACGCAACCGGACCGTCCGGCCGGACGGGGACGGCGTTTAATCGCTTCCCCGGTCAAGGAATTTGCCCTGGCCGAGGGTATCCCTGTTTTCCAGCCGGAGCGTCTGCGGGGCGTGGAAGCCGTTGAGCACATCCGTACCTGGTCGCCGGATTTGATTGTCGTCGCGGCTTATGGTCAGATATTGCGCCCTGCGGTGCTGGAAATTCCTCGCTTTGGCGTATTGAATGTCCATGCTTCCCTGCTGCCCCGTTGGCGCGGTGCGTCGCCGGTCCAGGCGGCGATTCTCGCCGGCGACACTGTAACCGGTGTGTCAATCATGAAGATGGACGAAGGGCTGGATACGGGGCCGGTGCTGGCGAGGCGGGAAGTCCCTATCGCTCCAGGGGAAACAGGCGGTGAACTGGAAGGGCGGCTCGCGGAAATCGGCGGTCAACTGTTGCTGGAAGTCTTGCCCGATTACTTGAACGGTCGTTTGCAGCCGCAGCCGCAGCCCGACGAAGGAGTGACGATCTGTCATCGTATCCCGGCAGAAGCGGCGGGTATAGATTGGACATGGTCCGCCGAAGTTTTGGAACGTCATGTGCGGGCTTTTGCGCCGACGCCGGGTGCCTTTACCGAGTGGGACGGTACGCGATTGAAGGTATTGCAGAGTACAGCTTTGCCCGCCGGGGAAGTTTCGCCGGCGGCACCCGGTACTGTTTTCCTGTGGCATAAATTTCCGGCCGTGGCGGCCGGGGAAGGCGCACTGGTTTTGTTGCAGGTGCAGATGGCCGGTAAGCGTCCAATGAACGGCGATCTGTTTGTGCATGGCAGAAAGGATTTAGCGGGAGCCGTGTTTAGCTCCCCCAGGCCGGGCGAGAAAAAGTGAATCGCCCGGTCTATTTTTCGGGTGTGTCAGGCGTTGGATCACTGACGTGCTGAAATAACGCATGGTTGCAGTTTGCAGGAAAAATCATATTATTTTTAAGGAGGTTCTATGTCTGGTCATAGTCATTGGCAAACCATCCGCCGGAAGAAAGAAGCGAATGATGCGAAGCGTGGCGCCGTCTTTACCAAAATGGCGCGTGAAATTGTGATTGCAGTGCGTGAGGGAGGGGGCGGCGATCCCGATTCCAATATCCGCTTGCGGCTGGTGCTGGATAAAGCGCGCAGTATGGGGATGCCAAAGGATAATATCGACCGCGCCATCCGCCGCGGCAGCGGTGAGGATAAGGACGGCACAGACATCGCCGAAATTACTTATGAGGGTTATGGGCCTAACGGCGTCGCCGTGATTATTGACGTGGTGACCGACAATCGTAACCGCGCCGTCGCAGCCGTGCGCCACGCTTTGACCCGGGCCGGCGGGACGTTGTCCAACCCCGGCGCGGTAGCCTGGCAGTTCAACCGCAAAGGTGCGATCCACGTCTCTGCGGATGTAGATTTCGATACCCTCTTCGAGGCCGCGGTGGAAGCCGGCGCCGAGGATGTCATTCAGGGCGAAGATGAGGACGATCATATTGTTTACACCGATCCGATGGATCTGCACACCGTGAGCAGCCATCTGAAAGAACGGGATATCCCGGTGAACGACGCCGACCTGGTCATGCTTCCCCAGAATGAAGTGTCGCTCGATGAGAAGAGTGCCGTTCAAGTGCTCAAAATGATCTCGGCTTTGGAAGAACTGGACGATGTCAATCAGGTTTTCACGAATCTGGAGATGACGGATGAGGCGCTGGCGGCATTCGAGGCCGCGGCGGCGTAAATACACAGGTAGGGCGAATGAGCGGTTTGCCCTATAAAAGCTGTTGGCAACATGGCTCCAACGCGCGTCTTGGGTATTGATCCAGGCACGGCCCTCACGGGTTACGCAGTTGTCGAAGAAGAAGAGGACCGTCTGCATCTGATCACCATCGGCGTGGTCGATACACCGGCCAGAATGTCCCTGCCGGTGCGCTTGCAACGCATTTACACGGGTTTGCGCGCCGTAGTGACGGAATACACGCCGGAAGCCGCTGCCGTCGAGCAACTCTTCTTCAGCCGGAATACGCGCACGGCGATGACGGTAGGAGAAGCGCGGGGCGTTGTCCTGCTGGCTATGGCCGACGCCGGTCTTTCGATTGCGGAGTACACGCCGATGCAGATCAAGCAGGCGGTGACGGGGTACGGCAGTGCGGACAAGCGCCAGGTACAGGAGATGGTGCGTGTGTTACTCGCCCTGCCGGATATCCCCCGCCCCGATGATGCCGCCGACGCGGCGGCGGTGGCGATTTGTTATCTGCACCGGGCCAGGTTAGACGGATTGCTCGAAACGCAGGGAGCCTGATGATCGCACGATTGGAAGGAATAGTGCTCAGCGCTGCCGAAGGCATCGTCATCCTCGATGTGGGCGGGGTGGGCTTTGCCGTTCACACCCCCATCAACGTGACACTGCCAGTGGGAAAACGGGCCATCCTTTTCACCCATCTCCACGTCCGCGAAAACGAACTGTCACTTTATGGGTTCCCTGACCAAGACCAAAAAGACCTCTTCGAGTTGTTATTGGGCGTTTCGGGAGTTGGACCTAAAGCTGCACTGAGCGTGATGGGGACGCTCTCCCCGGATACATTGCGCCGGGCCGTGCTCAACGGGCAGCCTGAGGCGCTTTCCCGCGCGCCGGGCGTGGGCAAAAAGACCGCCGAAGCTATTGTGTTGCACCTCAAAGACAAAATCAAACGGCAGGGCGTGACGACGTTGGAGTTTATCGAAGATGATGCCGACGTCATCACCACGTTGACGACGCTGGGCTTCAGCATCGTGGAGGCGCAACGCGCGCTGCAACAACTTCCCCGTGACGAAAAGCTCTCCCTGGACGAGAAAATCCGTCAGGCGCTGTCGCTGCTTGGCCGGTAGAATAGTCAAGGAGTCTATCGTCGGATAATTTTTAGTCTCGCAGTCCTGAGTCAGGCATCCTGGCGATGCGTCGTTCCCCGGTCACTATTCAGCCGCCCTTGCCAGGTTGCGAACAGGACTTTGGGGATAGTTCATCATGGATTGACACTTCGGCCATAGGTGCTGACCCTCTCATCCCCTGGCTCCCTTCTCTCCCCGCAAGCGGAGGAGAAGGGATAGAGCAGGAGAATGGGAGGATGCAACGTTCTCCCCCGCAAGCGGAGGAGAAGGGAGCGAAAAAGTGGGGGGATGAGCTTATAGAAACACGCCTGTCTCGTCATCCAAGAGTGCCTGGCATACCAAAATCCGTGCCAACCCTGGTATGGAATCAGTTGTTTCGCCAGGTTGACCAACCTGAATAGATACGTTCTCCAAAGATATAGGCTTATCATGCGTAGACTCTGGCAAGATGGTGCGCCGCTTCGTCGGGTGGGATGTGCAGTGCTAGTACTGACATTCACCAGCTTCGGGGCATTGACCGCCTGCCTTCCCCCCGCCTTACCTCGTGTCATCAAAATCGGTCTGGTGGCGCCGTTCGAGGGACGTTACCGCTACATCGGCTATGACGCCATCTACGCGGCGCGCCTGGCTGTGCGGGAGATCAATGCTGCGGGCGGCGTCGCCGGCTGGGCGCTGGAATTGGCTGCCTACGATGACCGCGCCGACCCGGAGATGGCGCGCGCGGCGGCGCGTAACCTCGCCACTGATCCTGACGTTGTAGCGGTGATCGGACATTATCGTGAAGCGAGTACCGCCGCTGCCGCAAAGGTGTATGCCGAGGCCGAAATGCCGTTACTCGTCGTGGGCGTGTGGCTCACGCCAACCCATGCGCCGGTGTGGTCTATGGTGCCCCCGCCGCAGCAAATAGCCGAGGCGATGCTCGAAGCAGGGGGCATCCTCTTACCGACATCTTCCCCGGCAGGGGAAGGAAAGAGGGGCGAGGTGTGGGGCGCTGGCCCGTTGGCCGTAGCGCTGAAGGATGCCCTTCACACGCGCGACTATCGCGATGAACCGGAAACTGCGGCATTCCCTGAAGCCGTCTTCAGCGTACTGTCGCCGGTGGAGACGGCTTCGCGGCTCGTGGCGCAGCGCGCGGCGGGATGGAATGGCACCCTTGTCGGCGGCCTGGAACTGGCGGCAGCAGAATTTGAGGCCGTAGCAGGTATGGCGAGCGAGGGGACATTCTTCGTCACGCCATACCGCTTGCCCCAGGATATTCCTGACTTAGAGGAATGGTGCGCGGCGTATCGCGCTGTCGGCCCACATGTCCCCGATCCCGGCATCTACGCCCGCCCTACCTACGAAGCCGTCTATGCCCTTGCCGACGCGATCGGTGCCGCCGTGGAGGCTAAGGGGCAGCCCTCACGCAGCGGAGTGCAGGCGGCATTGCCCAACGTGCATCGTTCCGGAGCCTGGGGAACGGTCGCGTGGGATGCGGCAGGATATTGGCGTGAGATGCCGTTGTACGTTTATGTGTGGAAACAGGGGCGTGCGGAATTAGTGGACGGTAGATAGTGGGTGGGAACTTTTTTCTTGCCCTTCTTTTGCTTTCCAGTATACTGGACGGCATCTTATAGGGGGAGGTGCTCCATGCGTTTTCCACGTGCTGCTGGCATTTTGCTGCATCCGACATCGCTGCCCGGCGGGTATGGCATTGGCGAATTGGGGAAACCGGCCTATGGTTTCGTCGATTTTCTGGCCGCAAGCGGCCAGACGCTGTGGCAGATTTTGCCGCTCGGCCCCACCGGCTATGGCGATTCCCCGTATGCGTGTTTCTCGGCCTTCGCCGGCAATCCACTGCTCATCGATCTGGCCTGGCTGGCTGCCGAGGGAGACGTCGATCCTCAAGACCTGGAACAGGCACCGCGTTTTCCAACGCATCACGTTGACTTTGGGCCGGTGATCTCATACAAAACAGCCGTCTTGCAGCGTGCGGCGCGGACCTTCCGGCAGCAGGCGCATGGTGAACGGCGGGCTGCCTTCGACAAGTTCTGCGCCGACAACGCCGATTGGGTGGAGGATTATGCGCTTTTCATCGCCCTCAAGGATGCGCACGGCGGCGCCGTGTGGAACACGTGGGAACCGGAGTTGGCCTTCCGTGAACCGGCGGCGCTCGCGGCGTGGCGCGCGCGATTAGACGAGGCGATCTTCGCGCAGCGTTACTTCCAGTACCAGTTCTTCCGTCAGTGGGAGACGCTGAAGAAGTATGCTAACGATAGGGGTGTCCGCATCGTCGGCGATATCCCGATTTTCGTGGCTTACGATTCCGTGGATGTGTGGGCGCACCCGGATTTGTTCTTCCTGGACGAGGATTTGCTCCCGACAGTGGTGGCGGGTGTCCCGCCGGACTACTTCAGCGCGACGGGACAACTGTGGGGCAACCCGCTCTATCGCTGGGAGGTGATGCAGGAACAGGGCTACGCCTGGTGGATTGCGCGCATCCGCCAGACCTTCCGCACCGTGGACATTCTGCGGCTCGATCACTTTCGCGGGTTTGCCGCGTATTGGGCCGTCCCCGCCGGCGAACCGACGGCCATCAACGGTGAGTGGGTCGAGGGGCCAGGCGCGGCGCTGTTTGAAGCGTTACGCGACGCTTTGGGCGAGCTACCCATCATTGCCGAAGACCTGGGACGCATCACGCCGGATGTCGAGGCATTGCGCGATCAATTTGAGTTCCCCGGCATGAACATTTTGCAGTTCGCCTTCACCAGCACTGCCGAGAACCCCTATTTGCCTCACAACCTGCGCCCCAACTCGGTGATTTACACCGGCACGCACGACAACGACACCACGGTGGGCTGGTATGCTACCCGTGAGAAGACAGAGCTGGAGAATTTGCATGGCTATCTGGGGCCGATTGCCGAGCCGCTCCATTGGGCGTTGATACGGATGGCGTATCGCTCGGTGGCCGATATGGCGATCATCCCTTTGCAGGATGTGTTGGGGCTGGGTGCCGAGGCGCGGATGAACACCCCCGGCAAATTCGGTGGCAACTGGACGTGGCGTTTCCGCGAAGAGGCACTGTCGCCCGAATACCGCCGCAAACTGCGTGCCATGGCGCAGACTTACGGGCGCGTTGCTCTGGATGAATCGGAAGCCAGTAGACCGGACTGGATGTAATACATCCCCCGGCGTGTTCCAGGAAAAGTTCGAGAATATCCCCCCAAAAAGTCCCATTCGCCACCTGGCAAGGGTAGCGGAATAGTTACGATTTAAGGTATCTATTCAGGCCGGTAAACCTGGTGCAGCAACTTATTCCCTATAGCAGGTTTGGCGCTGATTTTGGTATGCCGGGGACTCTTGGATGACGGGCTAGGCGTGTTCCTATAAGCCCATTCTCACCTTGTCCCCCTTCCCCCAAGGAAGGGGGATTTTTGTAGGGGGTGTGGCGGGCGGCGAAGCCGCCCGCCACACCCCCCTTTTGCCCCCTTCTTCCCCGCTTGCGGGGGAGAAGGGGGGTGGGGGATGAGAGAGTTAGCGCCTATGGCCGAAGTGTCAACCCATGATGCACCATCCTCAAAGTCCCATTCGCCACCTGGCAAAGGTAGCGGAATAGTTACGATTTAAGTACTGAGGGCTTGCCGCGCGGAGCGCCGGCGCCACATGTCCAGGTTTGGGTCGACCCACTGGCCTAATCTCTGTCACGGGGTTTCCCCGCGATACAACCAGGCGTACTTGGCATAGTGCTCGCGGATGCGTTCGACGTAGGTGCGTGTCTCCGCGAAACCGATGAGTTCCACGAAGAGGTCTTGATCGGCGTTGGCGGCCTCCCACCAACGCGCGGCGTTGCCCGGTCCCCCGTTGTAGGCGGCCATCCCCGCAAAGAGATTGCCGTCGATGGCATCCCGTTGCGTCGCCAGGTACCATACGCCAAAGCGCACGCTGACCATCGGGCGGTAGAGGTCGGCTGTCTCATAGTCCGGCGGCCAGCCTAGCGTCCCCGCGATTTGCTGGCCGGTGGATGGTATCACCTGCATCAGACCGTGCGCGGCAGCATAGGAGGTTGCGTAACCCTCGAACAGACTTTCCTGCCGCAGCAGGGCGTAGATGAAGAGCGGGTCGAGGTTCTCCGTGGCGGCCTCTTGTTCTACCAGATCGCTGTAGTAGGTGGGATAGATCAGGCAGCCGATAAAGCGCGGCAGTTCCCGAATGTCGGCAGCGGACGAGAGCCGCCACACCGTCGATGCAGCGATGATCGAAGAACGGTACAGGCCGATGTCACGGAAGTAGAGCGCCAGCCGGTATTGTGTGAGCGCGTCGCCGGATGTGGCGTCGCGCAATGTTTCCAGGTCGGCACGCCCCTCGTCGAAGTGACCCAGGCGCAGGAGCAGCGTCCCCCGGCGCAGGTAGACGTTGTCGAGCAGATCCGCCGGTAGTGCCGCGAGGTTGGCGCTGGATTCCAACCCCAGCCACCCGGTGAGCCACACTTCGGCTTCCTGCTGTTCCACGGCAGAACCACAGGGGGTGATAGGCACACCGGTCGTAGCAAAGGGGCGGCGCCCTTTCAGCATGTCCGCCGCCCGTAGCCCGTAAAAGTTCCAGGCGCCCAAACTCACCGCCTGGTCGAACGCCTCCGTCGCGCTGATCATGTTGCCCGCTTGCAGGTACATTTTACCGAGCCAGAAGTGCGCCGCTTGCGCCTGCTCGCTGGCGGGGTACCAGAGGGTGAGATCGTTCCACGCGGCTTGAGCCACAACGGGATCACCGCTACGGTAGGACAACAATCCGGCGCGGAAGCGTGCATTGGGTGCGCCTTCATCGTTGGGAAACGTTTCCGCCATGTCGAGGTAGGCGGCAGCAGCGTCGGGGAACCGCCCGGCGCGTTCGAGCCATTCCGCCGCTTTCCACAGTGCTTCCGCTGCGCGCGGATGATCGGGCTGTTCTTCTGCCAACGTCCGGTAGGCTTCAATTGCCTCATCGATGCGCCCCAGCGCGGCGAGCGCCTGCGCCTTGCCGATCCATGCACTGCCCCAGTAGGCGTCGCCGGCATGCCCCTGGAGGAGGGCCTCGAAGGCGCGCAGCGCCTGGCTGTAGTTTTCAGCCCCGAGGTATGCCAGGCCCATGTAGTAATGAGGTTCCCCCCCGTGATTGGCGTCGGCGTTGATGACGCGGGTGAAGGCCTGGATCGCCGGATCGTAGGCTTTGGCGTAGTAATCCACCAGCCCCCGTTGCCTTTCATCGACCGGCTGTCCGGCGTTCACCAGTTTAATGAGTGCCTGATAGGCAGCGTCTTGATCCGGGTAGGCAGCAATCAGTGCTTGCATCCGGCGGTAGGCCTCGGCGTTATCGCTGAACAGGAGGGCGGTGTCGGCGGCCTGGAGCATGATACGCGCCCGGTAGCCGGCGATTTGCGCGACGGCCAGGACACTGTCGTAAGCCGCCAGTGCCGCCGGATAATCTGCCAGTGCGGCATAAGTGAGGCCGAGTTTCTCGTTGAGAAACGCTTTTTGGCTGTTGGTATCCGCGGCATCCAGCGCCAGACGATAGGCGTCGCGCGCTTCTTCGTAGTGTCCGGCGGCGTAGAGCGCATCACCCTGCCACTCGCGGGCGGACAGCGTCAGCAACGGATAGGCTTGCGCGACGGCGTCATAGTGCAGCGCGGCAGTGAACGGTTCGCCGGCGGCCAGCAGCGCATCCGCCAGATAGAGGTGCGCATCGGCGAGCTGCGGCGCATCGGTGACGAGGGTTTCCAGCAGCGGGATCGCATCGGTGTAGGCCCCGCGCGCCAGTCGAGTTTGTCCCAGACCGAGCATCGCGCGCTGCGCTTCTTCCTGCGTGATCGACGAAAGCGGCAAAAGCTGCCCGTACAGGGCCTCCGCCGTGTCCCAGTCGCCGTTGCGGTAGGCATGTTCGGCCTCCGCCAGGATTTCGCCTGGCATGGGCGTCGGCGTGGGAGTAGGCGTGGGAGTGGGTGTGGCGGTCGGGGTGGGGGTGGGGGTGGGGGTGGGGGTGAGTGTGGGGGAAGGGGTCATGGTCGGTGTAGAGGTATTCGTCGCCAGCAGGGGGATGTCTACCGGCAGGTCAACGCCGGCGCAACCCGTTAAGGCAGCAAGGAGAATGCTCCACAACACAAGACTTTTTTTCATGGCAGACCTGTCGAACATCTCTGAGTTTATACGGAGTTGCCGGAGTCCCGGGTGGCGGTGCCGGTCACTTCTATATCTTCGGCTGTTGAGATCACCGTCAGATGGAATCCACTCTGTACATCGCTGACCTCGAAATCGAGAACCGCACGCCGAATTTTGCCGAAGTATTTCTTCTTTCGCTGCATCAACTCCATAACAATCGACTTGGCGTCTGCTTGTGCGTCCGGCGGCAGTGACGTTATTATATTATCGACAGCCTTCATTCGCTCGTCTTTCGGCAGCAGTGAGATGTTCCAGGCAGCAACGGCTATAGTGAGCAACTTTTGCATGTGCTCTTCCGTCTTGACAAACTTCATATATGGCGCAAGGAACGCTTGCAAGACCTCGGACATTTTCACGCCGTCTGTAGTCTTGACGAAGGCGACTGGCGTTCCAGCCATGCTATCGCGGAGTCTTTTCTGCAATCTCTCTTCTGGTGTCGCTTTTTTTCTGTTGGAGTGATGACGGGCCTTACGTTTTGACGGGGCCATTTCCTTTTTCTCCTTACGTTTTACATTCCGTATCTATTCGGGCTAGTCCAGGTAAGGGGGATTTTGCTCCTTTTTCGCCTCCTTCTTCCCCGCTGGCGGGAGAGAAGGGGGGCAGGGGGATAAGAGAGCCAAAAGTGTCAACCCCTTATGCGCTATCCCCAAAATCCCGTTCGCCACCTGGCAAGGATGGCTGAATAGTTACGTCCCCAATATCAATCCGCATTATAGCGCAGCTTGAGAGGGGCCAAGTGTCCCTCGTCGCCGGCGTCGAACCAATCCTCAAGGAGACGGAATGAGATGGAGATGCGCGAAGGCAGGCCGAACGTCCCGGCTTCGAGTCCCCGGCGAATGTCGCGGCGGGTGAACCAGCGGAAATCCTCCAGTTCGCCGTCGTGGCACTCCGGTCCGGCGCAAAGGGCATCATCGACAGTTTCTGCCGTGAAGCCGAGCATCAACGAGCTGGGAAACGGCCAGGGCTGCGAGGAGTGGTAGTGGACGGCGGCAACGCGCGCGCCAGTCTCCTCCTGCACTTCGCGGATGACGGCATCTTCGAGGCTTTCCCCCGGCGCGACGAAGCCCGCGATGTTGGAATAGCGCCCTTGGACCCACGTGGGCTGCCGTCCGAGCAGGATTTTATCCCCACAGGTAGTACAGACGATGACAGCAGGGTCGATGCGGGGGAAGTGAAGCTGCTGACACGATGGGTTGGTGCAGACGCGCAAGTGCCCCCCCTCGCGGCTCTCCGTGGGACTGCCACACACGCCGCAGAAACGATGGCGCGTGTGCCAGTAGGCCATCGCCCTGGCGCAGGCGAGCAGGCCACCGTCGAAGCGGCTCAACAGCGGGGCGACCTGCCGCAAGTCCTGAAAGGCGCCGAGCGCCGTCAGTGTCTCCGGCGGCTTTGCCGTCGCCGGCAGGTCGAAGGCGACGTAAGTGCGTCCGGCGGCGACGCCAAGCACAGTGATCGACGCGGCCGGCGGCAGGAACACCGCCGCGGCCGGCGGTGTCAGCCACACCGGACGCGGTGGATCGTCGGCTGCGATGAGCGGCTGCAACTGCCATAACGGCAGGAAACGAGTGTGGGGGTCTACCAGTTGACTCGCCACCCATTTTTCATCTTGCAATGGGTGATGCACGCGATCCAGCCCGTAGGCAGTGAAAAGATTACGTGCGGATTGTTGTTGATGATCCATGATTCAAGGCGCCGTACACCCTTCGAGTTCGGCGCAGAACGCTGCGCAGATTTCTGCCGTGGTGCCGGCATAGAGGATGTAGAACTCGTTGTTATCGCCCGCCAGTGTGTAGCTGGCGGTGCACGGTTCGATGCCGAAGGTTTGGATGCCTGCTGTGCCGGGCTCCGGCGTGGGTTTGATGCACGCCAGGAGGTTCCGCGGATCGAGCAGGGCGTTCCGGTCGGCGATGGCGACCGCGCCGGCCGAGAGCGGGTTTTCCTTGTTGCTATAGACTCGCGCTTGCACCGCGCCGACGTCCTGGTAGCAGCCGATGAACTTATCCACGCCGAGGAACAGCGCCGTCATTTCGGGATGTCCGGCGAGCAGCGCGCCCCCTTCGCTCAGCGAACTGAGGTAGTCGGTGAGTGTCTGCCCCTCGACGACGGTGTAATCCGGCAAATCGGGCAGCATTTCTACAGCGGGGGGTGTCTCCGGCGTCGGTTGCAGGATGCCGGCGATGATGTCGCAGCCGCTCAACAGGGCAGTGAGGAGCGCCAAAGCAATCCAGCGGGTTATGTGTCGAGACATGATGCTCTCCTTAGGTCTATAGCCACCTCGGGCACAGAGTTCACAGAGGAAATAAAAACTCGATGTGCTCTGTGTTCTCGGTGACAGAAATTTTCATGGACGGGGCTATACCTCATCTCGTTGTATGGCTCTCACCTGCCCCATTCCCATAGTGGTCTGTGCACCGGCCCCGGCATAGAGGGCGAATTCTGCCAGTAAATCGAACGCCGATAGCCAGTAGCGATCGCGGTTGAGGGCGGTGTAGGTGATTTTGCCGATGCTGCCGATACGCAGACCGCGTCGGTCGCCCCGTCCGCGGTCCCAGCCCGGCGCACTGCGCAGGCTAAAGCGGCTGACGACGGTCATCTCCTCGGCGTAGTGTTTGATGCCTTCTTCCGGCAGTGCCACAGGCGCGAAGGCATTCCAGCGTTTGACAAGACTGCCGAAGAATAACCCCGGCAGGGGGAGCGGTTGTGTCTGTCCCTGAGAGCGGAAGGCAGTGGGGGACGCCAGAACAAACGTCCAGCGCGCGGCGGAGGGCGGGGCGGCAGGCAACAGGTGGCGCGCGGCGAGAGAGGGGTAATCGTCGTTTCCGGCCCAGGGAGAAAGATGATTTTCGCGCGATTTTTGATTTTCGATCTCGGAGGCGCTATCTGCTAGAGGTTCGATGGTTTCGACGATGAAATCGACGTCTTCGAAGGTGAGGGTGTCACCGGGGGCGAAGGCGGCACAGAGGGCGGCGGACGTTTCGGCGGTGAGGGCAGTGTAGCGCAGCGTATACAGTCGTTCCGGGGAAACACGTTGATCTTCGACCCGTCCACCGATTAACTCCGAAGCGGTGATGGGACGAAGGCTATCCTCGGCGTGCAGTGCCTCGGCCAGAGCGGGATCGTGCTCGGCGATGTGCGCCAGGAGGATGGCGTGGGCGGCTCGTCCCAGGCGCGGCGGCAGTGCTGCAGCAGTCGTCGGTCGCAGCGTTAAAACCAGACTGAGCAAATCCATAGGTCGTTCCTGCTTTCCATCAAGCAATACGCTAAGGATACGCTAAAATTGAGAATCGGCAAGTACGCCCGTGGGGGCCAGGCTTCTTTATCACCCCTCCCTTCCATCACATCTCCCCGGCCGGGAGGAAAGCGGGAGGCTGAATGCCCGCTGTGGGTAGAGTTCCTGGACAATTGCGAGCATTGGTGGCATACTATGGCAGGACTTACGCGCGCCTGCTAAGGGCGGCTGAAGCCACCACTACAAACAGAAATTTGCGTAAGCCCTATATGGGTAGGTATTTTCGTTCATTGACCATCGGTCACCAGATGACCATCGGTCACCAGATGACCAGCGGTCACCAGACTGCATAGTCACCTGATTCGTTACTCCCGCCTTTCGAGGACAGTATGGCACAAATTACCGTGATCGGTTTAGGCCCCGGCGCACCGGAGCAATTGACGCGCGAGGCCTGGGAAGCCCTCTCGCAGGCTGAGGCGGTTTGGCTGCGCACGGCGCACCATCCGGTTGTCCCTCATCTTCCCCACGGCCCGCTTGTTCGCTCCTTCGACGATCTCTACGAAAAAGCGGACTCATTCGAGGCCGTTTATGCTGCTATCGTCGAGAAGATACTCGCATGGGGTTCACGCCAGGAAGGTGTGGTTTATGCCGTCCCCGGTCATCCGTTGGTGGGGGAGTCTACCGTGACACGTATTTTGCAGGAAGCGCGTGCGGTCGGGATCCCGGTGCATATTGTACCCGGACTGAGTTTTATTGAACCTACTCTGACGGCGCTGTCCCTTGATCCTCTGGACGGTTTGCAGATGGTGGATGCCCTTAGTCTAGTCGGAACAGATTATCCCATCATTAACCCCGATGTTCCGGCGCTGATCGCGCAAGTGTATAGCCGCGTCGTCGCCTCGGAGTTGAAGGTGATGTTGATGGAGGTGTATCCCGACGAGCACGCGGTGGCCCTTGTTCACGCGGCGGGCACAACGGCGGAAGCGGTGATATGGGGGCCGCTTTACGAGATCGATCATCGTGACGCCACACCTTTGACTTCACTTTACGTGCCGCCGCTTCCTGCCGTTGGCGGTTTTGAGCAGTTTCAGGAGACGGTGGCGCACTTGCGCAGTCCAGAGGGATGCCCATGGGACCGCGAACAGACGCACGCCAGTTTGCGTGCTGCGCTTTTGGAAGAAACGTATGAGGTTTTGGCGGCCATCGATGCGGATGACATGGAGGCTCTCCGCGAGGAACTGGGCGATTTGTTGCTCCAGGTGGTGATGCATGTCCAAATCGCCAGTGAAGAAGGCGAGTTCCGGATGGCGGACGTGATCGCCGGCATTGATGCTAAACTCAAACATCGCCATCCTCATGTCTGGGGAGATGTGCAGGTGGCGAATGCCCAGGAAGTCACCGTCAACTGGGAAATCATCAAGCGACAGGAACGGGTGGATAATGGCGCTGCGCAACGTTCTTTGCTGGATGGGGTACCGCTGACGTTGCCGGCTCTGGCGCAGGCCGGCGCCTACGTCAGCCGCGCAGCGCGGGTAGGGCTGGACTGGATGCCCACGGAGGCGGTCATAGCGCAGGTCAAAGAGAGCGTCGGTGTATTGGCCCAGGTGCAAACGTCCCAAGAACGGGCGCCGGCACTCGGCGACCTGCTGTTGCTGCTTGCTACGTGGTCACGGCGATTGGGGCTTGACCCTGAAGAGGCGTTGCGTGAAGCCAATGCACGTTTTGCCCGCCGCTTGCGATATGTCGAGCAAACGGCGCAACAGCAGGGTATTCCCCTGGAAACAATGTGCCCGGAAGAAAAGCAACGCCTCTGGGAGGAGGCGGCGCAGAGCAGCGCTTGACGTTGTGAAGTGCGGCTTGCCGCTTCCGGGTTCGTGGCTCAATTCGTTGGTAAGGTGGATTGTCCATTCGCCCTACCAATGTTATACTTTCCACGGTTACAATCTTTCATGGCAACTGTTCGGTCACTGACTAAGAAACAGTATAGCTTTTCCAATGGAGCTTATTCCAGATAAGGCTCCAACTCTTTGATGAGCGCAGCTTGCGTGCGATTACCGACCAGACGTGTCACTTCCTGCCCATCTTTGAAGATGATCATGGTAGGAATGTTTGTCACACTGTACCGGGTTGCCAGCTCCGGCACTTCTTGGACGTTAGCTTTCACGATTTTCAAACGTCCATCCAGTTCAACCGCCACTTTCTCGAGCGTTGGGGCTAATTCGCGGCAGTGTGAACACCATTCCGCCCAAAAATCCACCAAAACCGGCAATTCTGTTCCTCGCACGGCGGCATCAAAGTTGTTTCCGTTGATATGGATTACGCTTTCCACTTCTTTTCCCTCCGAATTTGTTATGTGTTGAGGGGCGAATTGGCAATTGGCCCTACCGCTGGCGTGCGTTCGGGCATCCCCGCTCTACACGTCTTTCACCCTGGCAAACCTCACGCTCACTCTAGCATTACTCGGATGAATTGTCAATTCACCGTGCCTGGCGATTACCCCTATGGGGCAAGCTACACCCCATTCATTGACCGCGGAAGGCACCAAGTACGCGGTGAATGCTCCCGCGTGGCTTGACAATTCAATCTCGTGGGTGTTTAATATCGTGAAACGATAATAAAGAGAAGCATTCCGCTGTCTCTTTTCCATGACCTATCCCTGGGTTGCGTGAAAATTCATATCTTCTCCCATGCCGTCCGCAGGCCAAGCCTATGGGCTGTGGCTGATCAAAGATCTGCCCCGCCACGACTCTTTCTCTCCCCTCTTGCACAGGCCGGAGAAGGAGAGAGTGTTGCCAGGGGGCACCGTCGGTGTGGGGCATTTCCCAGCATATCCTTTCGCCAGCGGGTAGAAGAGCTTTGTGCCAGGAGGTGAGAATATGGAAAAAGTGATTGTCGTAACTGATTCGAGTGCCACTGTGCCGACGGCCCTGGTTAAGGAACTGGACATCCGTGTTGTGCCCATTTTGTTGCACCTGGATGGTCGCTCCTACCGGGATGGGATTGACCTGTCACCGGATGAGTTTTATCACTTGTTGCGTACCGGCCAATATACCCCGACCACAGCCGCCCCTTCGCTGGGTGATTTTCTCCGCATCTATGCTGCCGCTGCCCAGGAATCGGCCGGCGTCGTTGCCATTCACCTGTCGTCTCAACTGAGCGTTACTTACAATCTGGCCGTCACGGCCAGCCAGTTGGTAGACGGAACGCCGATCCGGGTTATAAATTCCGGCACGGCAGCCATGGCTCAGGGCTTTGTGGTGCTGGAAGCAGCTCGAGCTGCCGCGGCCGGCGCCAACCTGGAGGAAGTGGTGGCGCGGGCCGAAGAAATAGCCGCAAAGGTTCATCTCTACGCCACATTGGAGACACTGGAATATCTACAGCGGGGCGGGCGTATTGGTGGGGCGGCTGCCTGGGCAGGCGGCATACTCCAGATCACGCCCGTGCTCTATGTGCGGCATGGTCATGTGGAACCTCTTGCCCGCCCTCGCACCCGTCCGCGGGCGATTCAGGTTATGGTGGACGAGATGGTCAGGCTGGTGAACGACCGCCCGGTCCACGTCGCCATCTGCCAGGCCGATGCCCGGGAAGAAGCCGAGGACCTGAAGCAGCGCGTCGAGACGCTGTTCAACTGCACCGAGCTTTACGTGACCGAGTTCACCCCGGTGATGGGAGCCCACACCGGGCCGGGGCTGCTGGGTGTGGCCTTTTATGTGGACTGAAGAGAGAGTCTTAAGGCAGCACTGAGGGGCATGATCATGGGCTGCTGGAGGCAGATCATGGCCTCGGCGGCGGGACTGACATTATGGAGGGGTGGAGAGGTATATGCTCCTACAATCATTTCTGCTCATCATAATAGCGTATCTGCTGGGTTCGATCCCGACCGCTCAACTGGTCACCTACTGGCTCAAAGGAGCTGACCTGCGCCGGTACGGCAGTGGCACCGTCAGCGGGTCGATGGTTTGGGAACATGTGGCTCACTGGGCGATTGTCCCGGTTGGCCTATTTGATATCGCCAAGGCGGCTTTTCCCACCTGGATGGGACTACGCCTGGGCCTGGAGAGGCCGGTGGCTGCTGCGGCCGGCTTGGCGGCGGCTGTCGGCCACAACTGGCCGATCTATTTACACTTCACCGGCGGGCGGGGGTTGAGCTGCTTTCTGGGAATCTGGCTGCTCATCTTTCCCTGGGGATTCCCCTGGCTGCTGGGTTTTCTGGCCGTGGGCTGTCTGTTGGGTGACTCGGCGCCGTGGGCCTTAGTCAGCCTGGTGACGCTGCCGCTCTGCGCTTCGCTCGTGAACGGACCGGCCATCGTGACGCCGCTGGCCGCGGCCATGCTGTTGTTAACATTGGTCAAGCGCTTAGAGGCAAACCGCCGCCCTTTGCCTCCTCCCGGCCCGGAACGGCGGCAGGTCATTCTGTACCGCCTGCTGCTCGACCGCGATATTCGCTCCCACCAGGCGTGGATCCGACGACGAGCTGATGAACCATAGGGTAGCTGCGGGTGTCATGGCCAATCCTCCGCCGCCGGCTGGCGTCACTCCTGAGATTTAAGGTTCAGGGGGTGTTGACAGTCCAAACATTCTGTGTTATGATAAACCTGTCGGGTGGGACGTGGCGAATTGTCCATGTGCCCACAAACACCGGAAAGTCTACGTGAGACCTGACCGGTCTCATGCCGACTACCGGACTTAAGTAGCGGACTATTTTCGCCGAATCTGGAAGCGGGAAAGCCGCATGCCATACAAGAGAGTAGTTTGCAAAAAATAAACGATGCAGTCCCACCGTGGAAATTTTCCACGCTTCTTGGGCATATAATCGGTGAGATCACCGCCGTAATCTGGCGGTGGGGCAATGACCGGCAGGCTGTCGTGGCTTTGGTCGGGCGTTACGGTGCGCATGGGGCGATGCTGCTGTTGGCGCTGTGGCTTGGTCTGGCCGGACGTCTCGTGCTCGCGCCGATGAGTATTGCCATAACCCCGGAAGCCGGCTCTGTCTCTCAGCCGGTGGCGGCGGAACCGGTTGTCACCCCTACGACATTTGTGGCCGGTAGCGTGATGCCATGGTCCCCAGCCCATCAGACCCTCCGCGCCGTCTTCAGGAAAGCGCAACCGCGCACCGCCATTCCTGAGCGGGTGCGCCTGGAGGTCATCACCTATACCGTACAAACGGGCGATAATATCTTTCTTATTGCCGAGCAATTTGGTCTGTCCCCTTATTCCATTGCCTGGTCCAACATGGAAACGTTGCAAGGCTCACCGTGGTTGATCCAGCCTGGCTTGACGCTTTTCATTCCACCGGTGGATGGCGCCTACCATACGGTGATGGCGGAAGAAACCCCCGACAGCATCGCTGCGCAGTATGAAGTTGAGGTGACGGCGCTTTACAACATCTGGAATGACCTGGAGGCGGGAACACCTTTGCGCGAAGGTATGCAGTTGGTGATTCCCGGCGCTGTGGGTGAAGAGGTAGAGTGGGAGGCCCCGCCGCCTGACCCCACCGCTCCCGGGGTTGGCGCCGCCGCCGTCAGTTGGGGAGCATGTGGCGACGTAGCTGTGAGCGGTCCGGGTGCATTGGGGTACTTCATCTTGCCGACCGGCGCCTATGCTGTTTCGGGTTGGTACTTTGGCGATGCGCATAATCCCGGACACATCGGCCTGGACTATCGCTGTCATTTGGGCGACCCCATCTATGCGACCGACAATGGGGTGGTGGTCTATGCCGGATGGAGCGGTGGATATGGCAACCTGGTGCGCGTGAGACATGGCAACGGCTACGAAACGTATTACGCGCACTTTAGCGGTTTTGCCGTAGCGTGTGGAGAGCCGGTCTATCAGGGACAAGTGCTCGGATATTGTGGCTCCACCGGCTGGTCAACGGGGCCTCACTTGCATTATGAAATCCGTCTCAACGGTGTTCCCCAGAACCCTCAACTTTTTGAGCCATGAGCATACCCTTTGAACCTCCCCGGCGCGATGAGTACGCCTCACATACGTCTCCTCTAGTTCGTTTTTGTGCCAGGTTGGCCGTGAGGGTTTGGCGCTGGCATGGCGACTATGAGGGACAACGCCCGCTGGTGGGACGCCTGGCTTCTCATGGGGCCGTGGGCTTGATTTTAGTTTTGTTGGTGATCCTGAGCAGGGTGCAGTTCGATCCCATTGTTTCTGCTTCTCAGGCGGCGGAGACTTTGACCTTGCGCACGGGCGGTCTTGCCGCGCGTCCACTTGCGACCTCGTTCTCCAAGTCCTATTATCGCAGCAACGCCTATACCCAGATTGCGCGTCAGGCGGAAGCGCACACAGCGATCCCCGAACGTCCCCGGCTGGAGATTATCACCTACATTGTCCAGGCCGGTGATACGGCCGAAGTCATCGCGGCGGCCTTTGGCCTGCAGCCGACGACGTTGCTCTGGTCCAACCCGGAGATGGAGAAAAAACCCGATCTTCTCCAGGTGGGACAGGTTCTGACGATTTTACCGCTGGATGGCGTGTACCACACGGTCGCCTCCGGCGATACATTGGAATCTCTGGCCGAGACATACAAAGTGACCGTCGCGGATATTGTTAATTGTCCCTTCAACACAATTTCTGCCGGGGAACAGTTGACCGTGGGCGACAAGCTCATCGTGCCAGGGGGAACTAAGCCCTATACGGCGCGGGAAGTAACGGCCTATGAGGGACCGGTGAGTTCTGAGGCTGCGGGCGCCGGCATTTTCTACTGGCCGACGGCCGGCGTGTTGACGCAAGGCTACTGGTATGGGCACCGCGCTATCGACATCGGCGGAGCGGACGGAACTGCCATTGTGGCTTCGGATAGCGGCTACGTAAGTTTTGCCGGCTGGACGGATATCGGTTACGGCTATCTCATCGTTCTCGACCATGCCAATGGTTTTCAGACCTATTATGCGCATTTGAGCCAAATCTATGTGACCGAAGGCGAAACGGTCTATGCGGGGGCGGTGATCGGCGCGATGGGCAACACGGGCAACTCTACCGGACCCCACTTGCATTATGAGATTCGCTATAACGGCTATCCCACCAATCCTTTGATTTACTTGCCGGTAGGGCGGTGGTAAGGCGAATTGCCAATTCGCCTACGACGGGTCGCGCGGACGCAGGTGCGGGTAAAGGAGCACGTCGCGGATAGAGCGTTGATCGCTGAAAAGCATGACGAGGCGGTCGATGCCCATCCCGAAACCGCCGTTGGGCGGCATGCCGTATTTCATGGCCCGTAGATAATCCTCATCCATCGGGTGGGCTTCCTCATCACCGGCCTCATACTCACGTCCTTGTTGATAGAAACGCCGTTCCTGTTCAAAGGGATCGTTTAATTCGGTGAAAGCATTGCCGGTCTCTATCCCCCCGATGAAAAGTTCAAAACGTTCCACGTGCGTCGGATCGTCCGGTTTTTGTTTGGCTAACGGCGAGATTTCGACGGGGTAGTCGTGGATGAAGATGGGTTGAATGAGCGTCGGCTCCGCCACGGAGAGAAGATTGTCCACCAAATGTCCCCATGTCGCGTTGCCGGCGGCATCGTAGCCGCGCTGACGCATGGCTGTGCGCAGGGCTTCGGCGTCGGGAAGAGCCACGTAGTCGATGCCGGTGTGGGCATAGATGAGGTCACGCAGGGTCATCCGCTGCCAGGGGGGCGTCAGATCGATAGTGTTTTCCTGGTAAGTGATGGCGGTCGTTCCCAACACCTGTCGGGCGGCGTAGGAGATCATTTGCTCGACGGTCTCCATCACGCCGAACAGGTCTGTGTAGGCGCAGTAGAATTCGAGTTGGGTGAATTCGGGGTTGTGCTTGAAGGAAACTCCTTCGTTGCGGAAGTCGCGCCCGATCTCGTAGACTCGCTCGTACATGCCCACCAGCAAGCGTTTGAGATACAACTCAAACGAGATGCGCAGATAGAGATTGGATTTGAGTTGGTTGTGATAGGTGATGAAAGGTCGCGCCGCGGCGCCGCCGTAGATGGGCTGAAGCACGGGCGTCTCGACTTCGAGGTAGCCGTGCTCGTCGAGCCAGGTGCGTAACGCACTGATCGTCCGCGAGCGGATGCGGAAGGTCTCGCGGACCTGGGGATTGACGGCCAGGTCGGCGTAGCGCTGGCGATAACGTTCTTCGACGTCGGAGAAGGCGCTGTAGCGGGTGAGGTGGCCGTCGGCCTTCTCGTACTCTTTGGGGATAGGCAGCGGCGTGATGGCCTTCGCCAACATCCGCAGCGCGTTGACCTGGATGCTGATTTCTCCGGTGCGGGTGCGCACGATAGCCCCACTGGCTTCGACGAAATCGCCGATGTCGAATGTTTTCTTGAACAGGGTATAGTTTTCGTCCCCCAACTCGTTTTGGCGGATGAAAAGCTGGAGTTTGCCGCTCTCATCTTCGATGTGGGCAAATGCGACTTTACCCATGAGGCGAATACTGACCAGGCGCCCCGCGACAGTGGCGGTGGCGGCGATACTGCCGGTGCGTTCGGCTTCCTCGCCGGCAGCGAGAACGGCCTGGGCCGTATGCGTGCGGTAGGTGCGATGGGGGTATGGTGAGATTCCGGCCTCTTGCAGTTTTTCGAGTTTTTCGACACGTTGGCGTTCCAATTCGTTAAGTTCCATAGCATGACTCCTCGTATAAAATAGCCCCAGAGCACCCAGAGTGCACAGAGAAAAACACAAGTTCTTTGTGTCCGGCGTGCCCTTCGTGGTGAAAAGTTTTCATTCCACCGCTGGTGAACCGCCCCTTTCATGATGAATTCCTGTAAACTTTTAGTCTTGTGAACGTGTAACTATTCAGCCACCCTTGCCAGGTGGCGAAGGGGACTTTGGGGAGGGCACATAACAGGTTACCCCTTCGGCAGGTGATGACCCTCTCATCCCCCAGCCCCCTTCTCCCCCGCAAGCGGAGGAGAAGGGGGCGAAAAAGCAGGGGTGTGGCGGGCGGCGAAGCCGCCCGCCACACCCCTACCCAAAATCCCCTTCCTGGTGGAAAGGGGGGCAGGGGGAATGGGCTGATAGAAACACGCCTATCTCGTCATCCAAAAGTGCCTGGCATACCAAAGTCTACGTCAAACCTGGCATGGAATAAGTGGCTTCGTCAGGTTTACTAGCCTGAATAGATACCTTTGCAATAGGGTTGATCATCGTCCGTTAGCTCGTGGTCGGCAACTTCGGCCTACAAAACAAGCCCATACGCTCTGGCTCTGTATGGGCTTGTTTTGCCGCGAAATTTGCATTTTACTCTACGGTGAGAATGTCGAAAACAATGTCCCCATCTGGAGCCTGGACAACGGCCTTGTCGCCGACGCGCTTGCCGAGCAAAGCTTTACCGAGCGGAGATTCATTGGAGATTTTCCCATGCGGGGGGTCTGCTTCGGCAGACCCCACGACATAGTAGTTCTCAGGCGCATCATAACCATGTTCCTGGATCGTCACATGGCTTCCCACGCCGACGACGCCGCGGGGTTTGTTGGTTTCCTCGATAATAATTGCTTTGCGCAGTTGTTCTTCCAGGGTGAGAATTCGCCCTTCCACAAAGGACTGTTCACGGCGAGCATCTTCCAGTTCGGCATTCTCAATGAGTTCACCTTCACCCAGCGCCTCGTGCAGGCGATTCGCCAGTTCTTGACGCCGAACCGTTTTCAGGTACGTCAATTCTTGTTCCAATGCTCCGTAGCCTTCTGGTGTAAGGTATACCGGGCGATTGCTCATAGCACTATGCTCCTCAAGCTCTTGTTTTTATTTGGGGTGAATGTGTTTTATATATAAAAGAAAAACCCGAGAGCGCGCGGCTCACAGGCACAACAATTTTACCATAGTTTTGGGGATTGTAAACTTAGCACAGGCACGGGGTGCATTTCAGAAGGGGGGCGACTTGGCACCGCCGAGAGCGGATGCAGTGTGCGCTGCGAGACATCAGAGGTTGGAACTGCACTCAACGATAGGCAGGGTAAAATAGAAGGTGCTCCCTTTGCCGACTTCACTCTCTGCCCAGATCTGTCCTTTGTGGGCCTCGATGATTTGGCGAGAAATGACCAGTCCTAATCCCGTCCCGGCGACTTTGTGCTCCTGCCCCGGTAGTCGGGCGAACTTGTGAAAGAGGCGCGGCAATTGTTCCGCCGGTATGCCGGGGCCGGTGTCTGAAACCGCGACGGTGATATCCCGGGCATCAGCGCTGGCGGTTATGGTGATGGTAGCGTCGGCCGCGGAGTATTTCGCGGCATTGCTGAGCAGGTTGAGCAGCACTTGATGGATGCGTTGGTCATCACCGAGGGTGGGTGGCAGATCCGTCAGGATTTGTATGACTAAACTTTGTTGACTATCTTGCAAGGTGGGGCGGATGACGTCGGCTGCCCGGGCGATCATATCGGCGATGTTCAGCGGAGCTTTTGCCATCCGAATGCGTCCTGATTCCAGGCGCGCCAGATCCAAGAACTGGGTGGCTAAATGATTCACCCGCTGGGTCTCTTGTTGAATGATGGTGATGAATTGAGTGCGTAGATGCTCATCCACATCCGGGCGTTGGAGCAAGTCGGCATAGGAAAGGATCGCCGTCAGCGGGGTACGGATTTCGTGAACCACCTCGGCGACCCAGTCGCTCTGTTCAAACAGACGCGCGTTCTGGACGGCAACGGCGGCGATACTGGCGAGTGTTTCCAGAGTCTCAATGTCTTTGCGGGTGAAGCGATGGCGGGTTTTGGTGGTCACCGATTCCAACACACCGATGATGTGGTCCCCAAAGAACATCGGAACGGCCAGTAAGGACTGGGTAGGATCGATGGTTTGGATGGCATAGTGCCGGGGATCGGAGAGCACGTCCTCGACGATGAGCATGTCGCGGTTTTGTACGACCCACCCTGCCAGGCTGCCGTCGAGGGGGACGGTGGCGACTTCGAGCAGGTTGGCATCCGGCCCGGAGGCGGCGGCGAACTGCAACGTGTCGTCGCTCTCCATCAGGAGAATCGACGCGCCGTCGGCATTGGTGAGATCGCGCGCCGCAGCGACGATTTGTTGGAGCAAGGGGCGCATTTCAAGAGTAGAGTTCAAACACCGGCTGATGCTGATCAGTTGCTCTAAGGTAGCGATACTCTGTTCCAGACTCTCGCGGGATTTTTTTGCCTTTTCCACGGAAAATTTTATCCTTTGCTGTCAAGTGTTGGCACGATAGGGTGTATTGGCTGGGCAAACCCGGTCAGGGGCCGGATGACGCCCCTGAGCCGTCCCTTTATCACCTTTCATGCCTTTATGTTCCAGTGCTGGTCCATAGGTACCAACTTGAATTTAACTTGTTATAGTAGTGACGCGGTTCGCGCTACAAAAAGCGAGTTTACCGCAGAGTGCGCAGAGAGTGCTGAGTTTTTCTGTGTTTTCCCTGCGTTCTCAGCGACCTCCGCGGTGAAAAACAGGAACCTGCGTAACTACTGTTATTATACAGTGAGGAAGTATGGCTTCAAGTGACAGCAACGTTAAAATATGGTAACTATTCAGCCACCCTTGCCAGGTGGCGAACGGGACTTGGGGGAGGGTGCAT
>DAOOGN010000036.1:0-34707 GCA_035415725.1 Anaerolineae bacterium
TGTGGGTTTAGCCGTAGGGCTTCAGCCCACGGCTCTCTCAGCCGAGGCTAAAGCCTTCGGCTCAACCCACCAAGCCCTGCGGGCTGGCCGCTCAGCCCCCCAAGGGGGGCTTCGTATGTTTAGCCGTAGGGCTTTAGCCCACGGCCCTCAGCCGAGGCTAAAGCCTTCGGCTCAACGCACCAAGCCCTACGGGCTGGCCGCTCAGCCCCCCTTGGGAGGTTTTGTGGGTTTAGCCCACGGCCCTCTCAGCCGAGGCTAAAGCCGTCGGCTCAACCCACCAGCCCTACGGGCTTGACAGCGCAGCCCCCCTTGGGGGGCTTTGTGGGTTTAGCCGTAGGGCTTCAGCCCACGGCTCTCTCAGCCGAGGCTAAAGCCGTCGGCTCAACGCACCAAGCCCTGCGGGCTGGCCGCTCAGCCCCCCAAGGGGGGCTTCGTATGTTTAGCCGTAGGGCTTTAGCCCACGGCCCTCATAGGGCTTCAGCCCACGGCTCTCTCAGCCGAGGCTAAAGCCTTCGGCCCTCTCGATCAGCTCACACAGTCGAGAGGTCCCACTCCTCATAAATCTTGGGGACGTCACTGATCAAACGTTTGGTGTAGTGCTCCTGGGGGTGCAAAATGACCGCGTCGGCAGAGCCATGTTCCACAAATACACCGTGTTCCATGATGTAGACGCTATCAGAAACATAATACGCCAGACCGATATCATGGGTGATGAAAATGATCGTCATCCCGATCTCGTCGCGCAGTCCCATCAACATATCCAGAATGGTCGCGCGTGAACAGGCATCGATCATGGAGGTGGGTTCGTCGGCAATCAGGATTTTGGGCATCAGCAGGAAGATGCGGGCAATCATCAGACGCTGCATCTGTCCGCCGGAAAGCTCGAAGGGATACTTGTTGGTCAATTCATCGAATTTCAAATTGACGAAGCTGCACGCCTGGGTCATCATCTCGACTTTTTTGGCATGGGGAAACCTTCGACCGCCGCGCATGTGAATGCAATCTAAAAGTACCGCGTCAATCTTATGAAAGATGTTGTAGGAAGAGAAGGGGTCCTGAAAGATCGCTTGAATGTTTCTCCAGTATTCCAGTCTTTTCTTTTGCGTGCTGATATCACGTTTCTTCCCCTGGAAGTAAACCTCACCTTCTGTCGGATTGATCAATCCCAACAGCATCTTCGCCAAGGTAGTCTTGCCGCTGCCCGACTCGCCTACAATCGAGACAACCTCGCCCTCAGAGAAATCGAAATCCACATGATCGACGGCCAGCGTTTTCTGGCGACCAAAACCGAATACTTTGGTAAGTCCTGATCCGCTCAGACATGCTTTTCTTTCCTCAGCCATTTTTGTAAGCCTCTCTCAATTCTTTTTCCGCAAAGATACAGCGGTAGGCGCGCCCCCCCCCTATGTTACGTAGGCCAATAGAAGTCACGATACATTCCGGTTGAACGTACTTACAACGTTCGGCAAACCGACAACCGGCCGGCGGATTCTTGAGATTGGGGGGCACACCGGGTATGGCGGTCAGTTTGACATTGCGCAGCCCCTCTTCGGGCACGATGATCGATCCCATGAGACCTTTGGAATAGGGATGGAGCGGATCAAACACCGTCTCGCGGGCGGTGCCCTTTTCGACAATCTGGCCCGCATACATGACCATGATGTCGTCGGTGACGTTATACAGCAACGGAAGTTCGTGCGTGATGAAGATCAATGAACCGACCAGGCCATCGTGCAACAATTGCTTGATCATTTTGATGACCATTTTCTGTGAAGTGACATCGAGGGCCGAGGAAGGCTCATCCGCGATCAGCACCTTGGGAGAAAGCAGCACCGATATGGCAATCACCGTGCGCTGTTTCATGCCGCCCGAAAGCTCGACGGGATATTTTTCCAATACTTGCGCCGGAAGTCCCAAAGTCTCAAACAACGTACATGCACGCTCATAAATCGCTTTCTTGTCGGCAGAAAAATCATGGGCGCGAATGACGTCTTCAATAAAGTGGATGACTTTCTGGGTAGGATTGAGTGCGTTCATGGCCGCCTGGGGGATATAGGCGATCTCCTTCCCCAATATCGATTTGCGCACGTCATCAGGGTCCATACCAGAAATATTACGTCCATCAATGATGATCTCGCCACTCATATAGTGCAGTGGAGCGAAGTAATAACCCATCAGGCTGAGCGCGAGCGTTGACTTGCCACAGCCGGATTCTCCCGCGATGCCCAGCGATTTCCCTTCCTCCACCTTCAGAGAAACGTGGTCCACCGCATAAACACTCTCCCCAAAGCGCGTGATATATCGCGTTGTCAGTTCGTTGACCTCTAAGATTGTTTTCGCCATAGCTATTATTCCCTTAATGCCGGATTGAACACCTGGTCAAGGCCGGTATTCATCAGATTCATCGAGAACGTGATCAGCGCGATGGTAATAAGAACGGGTAAGTACGCCCACCATTTCCCCAGGACGTGCGCCTGGTAGATCATCGCCCAGTTCATCATCAAACCCAAAGTGGGCACTTCGGTGGTTTTAGGCCCCAACCCCAGGATCGACAAGCCGGCCTCCGACAAGATGCCGGAGGAAATTTGCAAAATCAGCGCCATCACGACGTAGGAGGCAATGTAGGGGAAAATATCGGCAATGATGATGTGCACGACGGAGTGCCCGGAGAGTTTCGACAGGTTGACATGGTCACGATTGCGCAGCGAAATGACTTGCGCCCGCACCGCCCTGGCCGTCCATACCCAGGAGGTGAACCCGATCACCACGGCGATGGTAGAAGCGCCGCGTTTTTCTTGCCCGATACTGAATGAAATCAAGATCAACAATACCATGCTAGGGATGACGGTAAAGAGGTTGGTGAAGAACATAATAATGTCGTCCACCATGCCGCCGATATACCCCGCCAGCAACCCCAGCGTCAAACCGATCAAGGTGGCAATGATACCGGCGACAAAGCCGATTTGCAACGATACGCGGGCGGCTGCCACCAACTCCGTCAACACATCCCTACCGAAGTTATCGGTGCCGAGTGGCAACACCCGTACATTCGCCACCTCGTTGACATTCACGTACTCCGCTTGCGCGATAGTTCCCTTCTCCTCAAGGGCGCCCGTCGCCGTGTTTTTCACGGCAATGATCGCCCCCTCGGTTGCCAACAGCCCTTCGAGCGAGGTGTTAAGCCGAATATAGTAATTGCGCTTGGCATTGGTCATCCCCGCTATGGACGCCTTGGGGTCAAAATGCGTCTCCCACAGTCCCAAGAGCTGTTCGGTATCGGCGATATCAATCTCGTCCTCAGGAATCCCATATCCTACCAGCCAATCCTTCATGGCAAGGCGGTCGTCGTTGTTTAACCTGCTGGCAATGCGCTTGGCAGCAGCGTCCTCCAGATTCAGTATATATTTAGGAGCGCTTATGCTGTCATAGACATTCACATAGGTGCCGGGCTTGAAGAACGTGCCCTGAGCGATGATCGCCAGGGGAGGATCGGGAATGATCAGCGGATAAATCAACACGATCAATAAAATAGCTACAAAAATGGAAAAACCAAAAATAAACTTGCCGGAGTGAAAAACTTGACGAAGGGTATGTTTCATAACGCCACCTTCCCCTACTCAGCCTGCGCCGCTTTAATACGCGGATCGATGACGCCGTAAAGGATTTCAATGATGAAGTTCGCGCTCAGTACCATGATCGTGATGATCAAGGTAGTAGCCGAGATCAACGGATAATCCTGTCCCATGACGCCGTTGAGAATGGTGTAACCCAGCCCCGGATAGCTAAAAACGATCTCCGCCACCAACGCGCCGCCGACCATGGTGCCGATGGATAACGCCAGCCCGGTGATCTGCGGCAGCATCGCATTACGGAATACATAGCCGATGATCTTCCGGTCTTTGATGCCCATGAAACGAGCGTACTTGACATAATCCGCATTCAGCTCGTAGATGGCCATGGAACGCATCCCAATCGCCTGTCCACCAATAGCGATCAACACGATGGACCAAAAGGGCAACTGGTAATGGACGATCACGGAGTGGATAAATTTCCAGCTAAATTCAGGGATCAGGTCAAACCCATAGCCCCCCGAGGTGGGGAACCACTCTAAGGTGACGCCAAAGATGACCATAAGGATAATGGCCATACCAAAGGCCGGGAAATTGCTCACAAAAATACTGACAGGCATAAGGACTTTGTCAAATCCCCCCTTGAGGTAGGCCGCCAACGCGCCCAATGTGTTCCCGACCAGCCAGCCAACGATGATCGCCGGGAACTGCAATCCTATCGTCCACAAGATGGAGGACTTGAGAGCGTCGGCCACCGTGCGCGGATACTGGCTGAAAGAGAAACCGAAATCACCCCGCAACACATTTCGCATGTAGATGAAAAATTGTTCGACCATAGGTTTGTTGGTGCCGAACAGTTCCGTGTACTGCTGGTAAATAGCCCGAACTCCGGTCGCATCGCTCATACCTTGGGCCATCCTGGCGACGATGGCTGCCACGGGGTCTCCCGGCATCAAGCGGGGCAGGATGAAGTTCAATATGAAGGCACAAACCAGGGTGACAAGGAACCAGCCTAGCTTGTTGAGGAAATACTTGCGGTATCCTTTCAACGCAACACCTCCTTAGCGAATGAAGATATTCGTAGCGCGGGCGTCTCGTCCACGTCCAGGCATCCATGACCGGGTTAGTAACAGCCATGTTCCGGTGTGGGCGGAACATGGCTGTTTTTTTTGGTTGCTTTACGGTTTACGGATTAACCAGGGTGATATTGTAGAGGCACGCGATACTCCAACCGTCCGTGCAGTCGAGTGGCGGGACGGGCGGCTGAGTGCCATCGTCCTGGTGCGGGAAGTTGGTCCATACTGTTTCATTCACGGTATGGAACGATTGCGGGCGGTACATGAGGGTGAAGGAAGGAATGTCGGTCAGGTAGATCCGAACCAATTCGGTGTACATTTCCTTCAGCTTGGCGGAATCGGTTTCACTGGGGATCGCCTGGATCAGGGCATCAGCATCGGGATTGACATACTGACCCCAGTTGCCGTTCCAGTTGTTCGCCATTCCCACCCATTCAGAGCTCATGAGACCGCGGATGCGTCCCCACGGCTGGGTAGGACCGGCACCGGCACTCCACATCATAAAGATGTCATAGCCTTCGGGCAGCGGGGCATCCGACTTGGTAACGACGGTCTGATACACGGACCATTCAGGGTAGTTGGTGGTAATGTCAATGCCGATCTTCTTGCCGGCGGCAGCTACCACTTCAATGGCGGCCTGCCAGTCGGACCAGCCGTTGGGGCAGGTAGCGACATAGCTGAGTTTCTGGCCGTTGTACTCACGCCAGCCGTCGCCATTGGCATCGACAATGCCGGCATCGTCGAGCAATTTCGTGGCGCCTTCGATGTCGTTGCCGGCCCACTGCAGGTCTTTGACGGCATCGTGGTCGTACAAGGCTTGCTCACCGGGGGTGGGGTTCATCAGCGAGCGCGGCACCTGATCGAAGGTGGCCGACTGGTTGGTCATCGCGTTGGCAATGATGGTGGGATAGTCCACCGCAATGGCGATGGCCCTGCGCACCGCAAGCTGATCCAAACCGTAGGATTTCAAATTGTAGAAAGCGGTGGGGAGGCTGGCGCCAATGCCATAGGGCGGCTCGGGCAGATAGGTAGAGATGGGCAGACCGTAGCTCTCCCACAACAGTTGAACGTTGGAGTTAAACTGCTGGCTGACGTCCACTTCACCTTTGGCCAAAGCCACCGAACCGGCGGCATTGTCCTTGAAGATCACATGCGCCAGATACTTCGGCGCAGGCAGCTTGCCCCACATGCTGGCGTCCTGTCCCCAGTAGTTGTCGTCACGGACAAGGACAACTTTGGTATCGTCGGCAAAGAATTTGTAATAGGGGCCGGAGAAAACCACGTCCTCCGCGGTATCCGCCATCAGTTTGGTGGCATCGCCGCCGGAGCGCTCTTCCAACTTCTCGGTCCAGGCCTTCTGGATGACATAGTTGCTGCTCACGTAAGAGAGCACGACCAGCGGATTGACCGCTTTGCCAGCGTCATTCAACTTGGCCTTGATCACCACCGTCTGCGGATCAACCGCTACGATGTCCTCAATGTAATCTTTGTTGCCGGCGCCGGTCGGAGTATTGTACTTAACGTGGGTGGCCCAAGTATAGGCGACATCCTCGGCGGTCACCGGGGTGCCATCGCTCCAATGCGCGGCTTTCTTGAGCTTGAAGGTGATCTCGGTCATATCGGCATTCCATGACCAGGGGCCATCCGCCAGCAGGGGATACTGTTGACCATCGAGCATGTTGTACAGATACGGGGTCTCAAACATAGTAACGCGGGCATTGTCACCCTGAGCGATTGCCATCGCGTTGTTGTTGCTAGAAGAGTAGGGGTTCCAACCCACCACCGGCCCCCACTGCTGACCGTTGAAGTACAGTGTCTCCTGGCGGGGGAGGGCACCCTTTTCGGCCTCAGGGGTCACCACGACCGTCTTCTCGACGACTTTCTCGACCTCGACGGTCTTCACGACCTCTTTCTCGACCTCGACGGTCTCTTTGACCACGACGGTCTCGACGATCTTTTCCGGGGTTGGCGTGCCACACGCGGATAGCATTATGCTCAAAACCATCAAGATGCTAACGAGTGTAACAGTGTAACGTTTCATCTTCAAAATTCTCCTTCTTTTTGATTGTGAAATGAAATTGTTCTACGTAAGGTTTTGACCGAAAGAACGTCACCGCATAGATTCGATAGACACCTCCTTTTGTTTTGGGATTGGAATCGCTACCAACTCTTGTCATTATAGCACATATCGTTACAGAATGTCAATAAATGTTCCGTGGACATCCGTTGATATTTCAGAAATTCATCATGAACCGGCGCCGGGGGTGTAACGCGGGGCTCCGACACTGATTTTTTATACTTTTCGTGTAACTATTCAGCCACCTTTGCCAGGTAGCGAACGGGACTTTGGGGAGGGCACATAATAGGTTACCCCTTCGGCAGGTGCTGACCCTCTCATCCCCCAACCCCCTTCTCCCCCGCAAGCGGGGAAGAAGGGGGCAAAAGGGGGTGTGGCGGGCGGCTTCGCCGCCCGCCACACCCCTACAAAAATCCCCCTTCCCTGAGGGGAAGGGGGCAGTATCGAATGGGTCGAGGGGGACACGGCATTTTTGTCGACTACAAAAATCCCCCTTCCTGGAGGGAAGGGGGGCAGGGGGGATGGGCTTATAGAAACACGCATATCTTGTCATACAGAAGCACCTGGCCTACCAAAGTCTACGCCAAACCTGGCATAGGGAATAAGTGGCTTCGTCAGGTTTACGAGCCTGAATAGATACCTTTTCGTGTCAATCCGTGAAATCCGTGGCTGGTTTTTTATTGCGGCCCCACGAAATCCTGAAGAACTAAACAGGCTGTTGGTGGGGAACAACTATGATGGATTTGTCGGCGTCTCCGTCGATATGGGCGTCTCTGTGGGTGTCTCTGTCGGTGTGGGCGTCTCTGTGAGTGTAGCGGTTGGTGTCATTGTTGCTGTCGGTGTGGGGGTAGGCGTGGATGTCGGTGTGGCCGTAGGTGTAGGGGAGGGCGTTGGCGTCAGGGTTGAAGTCGAGGTAGGCTTTGGCGTAGCCGTGTACAAATCACTCAGCCGATCGATCCACATTTTGACCAAAGCCACACCGCCGTTCTCATAATAATCGACGCGGATGGTATGTTGGCCTGCACCTACAGAGACATCCGCTGTGTACGTTCGCTCGCCCCGGCTAATATGCCATTCATCCACAATCTGCACATTATCCAGGAAAATACGCACTCCGTCGTCGGCAACCGCCGAGAAGCGATAAACGCCTGCCGCCATATCCAGACTGCGGCTCCAACGCGCGGAGAAGTTATCCACCGGCAGGCCGACGGCGGGCGCATTGTACTGCCAGGTGAAGTCAATTTTGGCGTCATTGCGGATGAAAACCGGGTTGCCGGTCAAAGTGGCATTGTTCCAATATTCACCCTTCCAGTCGGGAAATGTGGGCGTTATCTTCTCCCAGGTTAGACGCAGGCACGCCTGCCCCCCTGCCTCGTAATAATCGATGCGCAAGCGGTGCTCACCGGCCGCCAGCGGTAGCTCTACCGTCTTCTCGCGTTCTGCGCCATCGCGCCATTCATCGATGACCAGTTGATCGTCGATCCAAAGGCGCGCGCCGTCGTCCATCCATAAATGGAAGCGATAGGTAGTCGCCTCCAACGTCACCGTGCGTGTCCAACGGGCCGAAAAGTTGTCAACCGCAAGCCCCTCCTGCGGCGCTGCGGTGCCCCAATCGAAATCCAGACTGGCGTCATTGCGCGTCAGCACCGGGGCGCCTTCCAGTTGCCGGTTATTCCAGTATTCACCTTTCCAATCGGGAAAGACCGTGAGTTTTTCCCAGCGCAGGCGGATGACGCTCTGTCCGGTCGCCTCGTAGTATTCCACCCGCAGGGAGTGATTTCCCGCCGTCAGCGGGAGGTCGGCAGTGACGGTACGCACCGAACCCGGGCGCCATTGATCGATGCTCAGGTTGCCATCGACGTATAGCCGCGCGCCATCATCCATCGTCAGGAAGAAACGATAGGTTCCGCCCTCAAAATCCAGGGTGCGTGTCCAACGCGCGGAGAAGTTGTCCGCCGGGATGCCGCCAGCAGGAGAATCACCTGCCCAGTTGAAATCCACCTGGATGTCATTGCGCACCACGGCCGGCGAACCCGACAGGGTGGCGTTGACGAAGTACTCACCGCGCCATGCGGTGATATTGGGCGTCGCTGTTGGCGATGGCGAAGGTGAGGGTGTCTGCGTGGCAGTTGGTGTGAGGGTTGGTGTGGGGGTGGCCGTCTTAGGGGTTGGCGTGGACGAAGGCGTCGGCGCCGGCGCGGGTGTAGCGACGATCAAAGGCGCGCTGGCCTGCGTCTGGCTCCCCGGGACCTGTCCCAGAACCTCCACGGCAGCGTAACCGGCCCACATTTCCGCCAGGGTGAAGGTTGTGGTAAAAGTTCCATCCGTTTTGACCAACGCGGTCGCCACGGGGGGCAGGACGTTCTGGTTGGTCCGCGGATCAACCAGGATGATGTCCACGGCCACATTCGGGGGCCAGTTCATGCCCAGGACGTTGACCGCCGTGCCCGGTGTCGCGGCAGGCGGTGACACGCTGAGCGACGGCATTTGATGGAGCGGCAACGGCGTCGGCGTAGGCAACACACCGGTAGTGCGCAAGGCCAGTATCAGCAATACGCAGATGGCGATAAAGCCGAGAGCAACAAACCCTACCACGAACAAAAACCAGCGGGGCACCTCTGAAGGCGGGGCCGGATTGTACGATGATTCTGGTACGTCTTGCATTTCATCTCCCTCACTTCTCTTGAGAGAAACCCGATACGCCACATTCCTGGAATAATGCCGTGCAGCTTCATTATACTCCAGGACGCCGAAATGATCGCTAGGGCGGCTGAATAAATTGCGTGTAACAGCGGCGCCATGGAGAGAGAGATTGACATCTTTTGTACTCGTCAGGATGATATTGAACACGTCCCTATGCAGCCACTCTTGCCAGGTGGCGAAGGGGACTTTGGGGAGGGTGCATCATGGGTTGACACTTCGGCTATAGGCGATGACCCTCTCATCCTCCCCACCCCCTTCTCCCCCGCAAGCGGGGAAGAAGGGGGTGAAAAAAATGGGGGTGTGGCGGGCGGCTTCGCCGCCCGCCACACCCCCTACAAAAATCCCCCTTCCTGGGGGGAAGGGGAGGAGGGGGAATAAGCTCATAGAGACACGCCTACTTTGTCATCCAAGAGCACGCCGAGATGGATACTATTTCTTTGCGTCCTCAGCGTGCTCAGCGGCGGAAACGAATCGAGCCGCGTGTCCAACATCTTGTTGACCGGTATAGAAATTGACATCTTTTTGACTTATGCTAGACTAATAATGTATGGTGAAATTATGAGCACAGGAGGTGCTTATGCGAGGGAAACGTTCACTTCTCATCATTGTCATCGTTGTTGTGGATGTGCTAGTTATAGCTTACCTTTTGATAACATTGAGAAAACCAAAAGAGGAACCTGCCGCGGTCGAAATGCCCACTCCAATTCCCTCTATCGGCATCGTAGTTTCGGCTCAGGACCCTATCCCCAGCGGTTGGCGCTTCCAAAATGGTGATAATGCAGCGACCATACAACAGTGGCCGGCAGACACACTGCCGCCTTCTGGCTACTTAAGCTCGTTGGATCAACTCAATAATATGTACGCCGCAGAAGATATCCCTCTCGGCACCCCGATTCTGACCAATATGTTGTCTGAGGAGGCGATTGCACCTTTCCCGCCGGGGCGTGTGGGCTATGGGTTGCCAATGGATGTCCAGGGTGGGGTAGGTTGGCATATCCGAGAAGGAGACCATGTGGATGTTCTGGCAGCGATTACGCTGGTCAACGTGGATACTGAATTCCAGAGCAAGCTGCCTAATCAGTTCCAGACTTTGCCTGCACCCAGCACCGAAACACCTGGCGTGTCCATCAGTGGAATATACGGACGTTTTGAGACTTTGCCTAACGGAGTCGCCAGTATGATTTTACCCAATGGCGATCCATATCCACAGGTGTTTGTGCAAATGACTGTACAAGATGCAATTGTATGGCATATCGGCGCGCAATACAGCGAAGAAACGGTGTCAACCTCCGAAGTTGCCGCAGCCACGCCTGAGGCCGGTACGGGGATCATGACGCAAGCGCCGGCGGCGTCGGAAGCCGTTCCCGTCCAGCCCAATACTCGCGGGGACGTCGAATTGGTTACTTTGCTGGTTACCCCCCAGGATTCTCTCGTTTTGAAGTATTTGTATGAGATCGGTGCAGATTTAGACCTGGTGGTTCGTGCGCCGAATGACGCCACCTACTGGCACACAGGCGTGGTGTGGAGTCGCTACATTTTGGAGTTCTATCAAATCCCGCAAACCGGCTCTGACTTGCCGGTCGCTCTAACTCCTCTCCGTGAGCCTCTTGAACTGACGCCGGCTCCGACCCCGGCCCCGGCCGAACAATAAGACAATCCCCTGGTAACTGCTCAGCGCCGTTTCTGAGTCGGTGGCTGAACAGTTACCAATCCTGTTAAAAACTCCCCGCCCTTGCTCAGGGGCGGGGAGTTTTGTGGCTCGTCTTATTTTGGTCTCTATTCAGGCTAGTACATCGTGGCAGAAATTTCACACCGGTTAGCCATGCGCGGAGTGGATCGCCAGATCCGCAGTTCGGGCGCGCTACGCCGGGATCTGACGATCCCTGGCAAGCATTGACCGGGGAACTATTTCTGCCACGCTGTACCAGTAAACATGGCAAAGCCATTGATTCCCTATAATAGGATGCACCATCCCCACAGTCCTGTTCACCACACTTGGCGAGGGCGGCTGCATAGTGATAGTTATTCAACCAGGCGCAGGAAGATGCGCTTGTATAACTCATCAAAGATGGGATCAAGCTGCTCCGGGCGCGGCGCGTTTCGGTGAATGCCGCCGGTCAATTGGGCGACATAGTCCATAATTTCGATATCCGCCGCCGCGCCTAGCGTAATCGTGTAGATGACAATCCCGTTGTTGCGCGCCTGTCGCGCGTAGTACACCATGCAGTCTTTGGCCCGATCTTTATCCGTGTCGCCGGTGTTATGCGGCCAGTAATCTTGGGCATAGCACACCGACGTGGTGTTAGCGAGGTCATTCGCCTCACCGTCGGTCATCAGCACCATAATGTGGGCGGCGCCCGGGCGACCGTAATGCCCGGATGTGTTGCTCAACACGTTGATCCCGCGCCTGATGGCACCGGGGATAGCCGTATTGCCGTTGGCGTGTAAACCATCCAAAGAAGCAATGACCGTATTGGTGATGACCGTTGCATTGCAGGGCGGCGTGTTTGGCTGTGACTGTGACCACCGTATGCACTGCAGCTCTTGCTGTGTAATGACGTCGGCGCTGTACGAAACCAATCCAATCTGGTCATACTGGGGATCCATGCGCGCCACGAAGCGTTTGGCCGCTTCCACGGCACTGCGAATGGGCTGCTCGTCATCGTAAATGTCATCGAGGTAGCGATAGTTCTGCACGGCATCCGCGGGGAAACCCGGTAGGACGCAATTCGGAGGATTGAGCCACCCCTCCCCGCCGGGATAACCGCCGAAACGCGCGTCGCAGGGGTCGCAGGCCGCCCCGGTGCGGTTATTATCGATATGCGTTGTGTCGCTCTTAACAGGGATTTGCGAACTGTCGTTGGTACTGTTTGTGGTGATAATAATGCGGTCCACATCGAAACCAGCGTCTCCGGCCCATAAATGGAGTGTATGGGTACTGTTGGCCGTCAAGCTCCCTAACGATCCCAATTTTTTCCATTTCCAGCTACCGGGACGGGCGCCATCGTACATGGGACCATTTCCAGGAAACCCGCTCGCCTCAACTGGAGTGTTACCATCCAATCCCCACATCAGCGTGCCGCCTTGCGCACGCACCCACACGTACCACGTCCCACTAGAAGGAATGGTGACATCATAATCCACACGTGGCGCTGGATAAGGCCCGCCTCTGGCGAGCACCCACGCTTCGTCATTACATATTCCCCCATTCAGAAGATCGGTCAGATTACAGTTCACCCCCGTGCCCCCAGAACCAGACGAGTGGACGTAATATGGCATGTGGGTGATGTAAGCGCCATAACTATCACGCCCCAGCGCACCGGATGCTCCCCCATCGTGAATATGCCACGAGGCGGACTGGCTGCCGTTGCGTTGCATCACCCAATAACTCATACCTAGCACGTAGGCATCCCGGTCATAAGGTACGTTGGTGCTGCTATACTCTTCGGCCTCGATGATGATATAAGTGTAGCCGCCAGAGGTATAGGGGGCGCTGCCGCTGCAATGCGCGGGAGGACCATTGGCCGGACCTTTCCATGGCAGCCGCCAGCGGTTGCCCTCGGGATAAGCGGCACCGGTCTGCGGGGACCAACACCCGTAGCACAACGTATCAAACTCCATCGATCCAGATGTATCATACACTATCACCACATCCAGGTTGTTGATGTTCTCGGCCACGGCCCGCCCCTCTACATGCAGCGAGTCGAAACCGAATATACGCATAAAGTAAAGCGGCGAAGCCTGTTGTACGATTACTTCGATGCGATCGGCCGTGTTGCTGGCATAAACATCATCACGATAGCGCGTTGTGTTGATAACAATAACACGCTTAGCCTCTGCTGCGCCTGGTCCGGCGATATAACTCTCGGGGTAGCCGGCGTTAATTTCCACCCGCGTCTCGGCATTGCTACACTGATAGAGTAAATTATCGCCTTCATTTTGCACTTGCAAACCACAAGGGTAGCCGTTGGCTTCGAGGTACTCCAGGGCGCGCGCTTGAGCTGCTGCTTCCAACGGCAACTCACTGGCAGCGGCCAGGGCCGCTGCGTCGGCAGCCCGCCGCGCTCTGACGCGATCAACGTAAGAAAGGCCCACATCAATGGCCAACCCCACAAAGGCTACCAATGCAAAAATGCTAAAGGCCACCAGAACCAGGCTCTGGCCTCGTTCACTGCGTGTCTTGCCCTTGAATCGTATCCGTTTCATTTTTTGTCCTCCTCTAACTCCTCACCACACCCTATCCGTGGTGATGACTCATATCAGTCGCGACGCAGTTTCCTGTTTTTCACCGCGGAGGTCGCTGAGAACGCGGAGAAAAGCTCAGCGCACTCTGCGGTCAACTCTCTTTCTGGAGCGCCAACCGCGTCACTACCTCATATCTCACCGCGGCGCACCTGAGACCGCAGAGAGATATAAAAAAGGGACCTATCCCCCTTGCAGAGCATCGCGAGAGTCGCGCAATACGCGCATCACCGAATGGAAATACAGGGTTGTCGCATCGATGTTGGATGACATCCAGTGATGTGTCAGAAACGTTTCTATAACCACCAGTTCTTCAGGAATCCTGTCGTAGGACATGTCTTCCCGGTAAGCATTGATCTCTGAAGTAGCAGACAGGCTATTGCTGACCAATTCCTCCAGTTTTTCCGCGGTGAATCTTGAATCCTCGGGGGTGATAGGACGAAGCGCATGATCCGTCCCCATGATTGTTCCAGAGATATAAGTCGAGGTGTCGAGTAAGTTCCCCGCCGTATCAATCGAGATATGGGTAATAATGACCCCGAGATTGGCATCTGCACCACTCAATTTCATGACCGGCACAAAGGTCCCATCCGGTTGCTCTACCATGCCACTGCTACTGACGACAAGTCCGGCCGTCGCCTCATCGGTAAAGCGGGCACGCGAAGCAAGACGTACCCCCTCACGGTTTGCCGTCGCCAGGCTCAAATAATTGTAGAGCGCGACGCCTAGCTCTGCAACACCCAGCAACAATAAGAGCAGCACTGGCAACACCAGCGTGAATTCGACGATACTCTGTCCATGATGGGCATTAAACTTCAGTCTCCAGCGCAGTTTTTTCATCACCGGCCTCCTGAACTGTGTTCTAACAACATCCCTGTATCGGCGCGAATTTCCCAATAATCCATCACCCTCGTGTTGTCTTTTTCGAGGGTGAGCTGCCACGCGGGAATACGATCCTCGCGCATCCCCAAACGTAAGACTAAAGTAGGGGTCGCCGTCGCATTCCATGCGCTCGCGCCGCCTTCACGCCACCATGTGGTCAAAATATCCTCACTGTCGTGCTTCCAGGCTGCCGCCGACAACACTACAGGAGGATAGCGTGAAACAATATCGCGCAGGATCTGTACTTCCTCAACATGGACCCTGGCCACTAACAGACGGTTTTTCTGCGCTGAATAGACTTGAAAGGTCCAGCCGCTTTCTGCCAGAGTACGCGGTGACAGCGTTAAGGTACACGCGACAATGGCATCATCTGCCGACCCATGCTCTGTAAGCCAGGTCCGCAAGACTGCTGCTGCCTCCGCCGCGGATTGTGGTAAGCGCGGCGGAGATGAGGTGCTTCCACTACCGGTTTGTGGTGACCCTAGCTGCCAGGCCACCAGAAGCAGTCCTGTGATCATCACGGCCAGCAGGATGAGCAGCCCATACAATTGTTTACGCCGTTTCATTCTTATCTCGCCATTTTCACTTCTTGCGCATTATCAATGGCAAATAGACCCTGGCATACGGCCAAATCAGGGCTGAAGAAGCCACATACGTGGTCATATTGCCACACCGGGCCTCGGGACTATCACTGTGAGATTCCAAACGATACAGCCCGGCTGTTGCTTCCAGCGGCACCTGCAGAGGTACAGGCATTTTCAACTCTTCGTCTGGAGTCGTCACGGCAACATTGTCGGCGACGTTTTGCGCGATATTTTGGCCGCTTTCGGTGCACCACCATACATCATAGACGCCATTTCCATGATTCCATAACGTGGCGATTATCGTGCCCCCCGGAAATGGGCGGGCCTTATCCACGGTAATGAGAGGGGTCGACGGAGGCCCAGAAGTCGCGGTGAGCACGTCCGAAGCTGCCACCTGTGTATCAGGAGTATCACAAGGGTTGCCCCCGGAACTGGTGTGGGTTTCTAAACGATAGGTTCCGGTCACGTCATCGGGAACCTGGAAGGTTGCCGCATGGTCCCACGTATCGATATTCACATAGAACTCTTCTCCGATTTGCTGGGCGGGAGGATCGTCCGGGGCGTCGACCTGGCACCACCACAGATAATAAGGCAGGGGTTGCCCGCCTCCTTCGGGATGGTTCAAATCGGCATAGGGATGGTCCACAACAACGGCGGTGATCCAATCTCTGGCCCTCACCGGGCCGGGCAAGACGGTCAGGAACGGTGTGCCGGTAAAAACCCATGTTTGGGTCAACACTGCACCGGGTTCCCCGTCGTCCCATTGCAGGTTGTCCACCGCATCCGCCCATGCAGAGACATGCGCCGTGCCCACTTGATTGCTGTACAGGGTCAATGTGACCATACCCTGCGCATCGGTGGTGGTTTGCACTTGCGCTGTGCCATAACCGTCGGGGGCAAAGCTGCCTAACGTGGTGGTAAAGATCACCGGCACGCCATTGGCACCTGTACCATCCTCCGCTTGGACATGCGCGGTGATCACCTGCGCACGTCCCTGCGGCAAACCACTGGTACGTTCTGTATAGCTTAAGCGCAAAAGGAGACGGGCCGGCCCGGCGACATCATAAAAGATTTGGGAACGGTTCCACTCACCCTCCCGCCACGTTTGCATATAAACAAAATGATGCGCCCATGTCTCATCGACCGCCGTCAACCCCAAGGACGGATAGACCCGATTGTCACTGCCGGTGCCGGATTGCGGCGACTCGCCCTGCGCCCAGGTGAAGCTCTCCTCGGTCGCTGAAATGGCGTGAGTGGTCGTCAACACGTAACCGGCGCCTTCCCGCATCTGCCAAACCAGATGGGGCATTTCCCCGGCGTCAAGCTCTACCCGGGCATTGAGATGGGTGGCATACTCGCCAGCTTCATTATTCGTGTCATCGGTCCCGGCATAGAAGCGTGTGGACATGTTGATATACTGCATTTCCGTTTCTGTCCCTACCTCCCGTGGCTGCGACAAAAAACCCGTGCCGTTGGCGTTGGAACGCGCATACATCAGATAAAACTTTTCGCAAGGAGGGTTGCGATCTATATCGGCGCATACATTCCAGGTCAAAATGACGCGATCCCCGTGCGCCGCAATACCGGGCACGGGATAAGTTGTCTCATCCAGCGTCGTCGGACTCGGATAGCCTATAATCGAACCACATGATCCTGCTTCTGCACAGTAGCGGTAGCGTACATCGCCTCGTTGACGCGGACGCCCCAGCCCATCTGTGTAATCGCGGTGATTCTCCCAAACGATGTGAATCCGGCCATTGGAGGCCGCCAGGGACGGACGATAGGACATTTCTGTATCAGAAGAAATTCGCAAGGGCGTTTCCCACCCGCTGCCCAAATTGCGGGTGTAAAAGAGCTTGCCCTGCGCCAGGGAATGATCGCCGCGTCCATACACAATGTGGGGCAAGTTTTGGCTGTCAAGCACAATCCGCGCGTCAGAAAAGCGCAAGTTCTCTGCGCCGGCCTGCGATGTCACCCCTGTTCCCGCTGAACAGACGCCTGTCTGTAGATTGCAGGTGTAATAGGCAATGAGGCTGTTGGCCTGGACATCATCACAAGGCGCCCAAAGGGTCGTTACCAGATGCGCTATGGGACCATTGAGTGCTACATCGGCATGGACAAAACAACCGTTCCCATATCCCGCCGGCAAGGTCAGCCTCACCGGATCGCTCCACCCGTTCTGACCCGCCCACCGGAGCACCGCGGCACCACGGCTTACACAGCCGTCATTGACCTGACGCCCTTTGATCCAGACACTCGCCAACCACTCACCGTCGGCGCTCATGACAGTGCGCGGCTCGATGTCACATACGTCAGTTGCCGCCGAGAGCCGCGCCGGCAGGTGCAGCCACGCAGCCAACACTGCCGTCGCGCCACTCAGGACCGTCACAACGATAACCGTTAGGATGAGCCACCATCGTCCATGTTTACTCATTTTAGCTCGTTCTGCCCCGTGTCGGATCTGCCATACCCTACTGCAACAACAGATTGACATTGTAATTGCGCTCGTTGGCAACCACCGTCACCTGTGTGGATGCGGTGCGCAGTTGACCGCTCATCCATGTCTCTGCATAAATGACGTAGGTTCCCGGCGGGATATTGTAAAAATGGTAGGTGCCGTTGTGAATCGAACGGGTGTGATACACTTCTCCGCCTTGCGCATAAGCCCAGACATCGGCGCCGGGCAACAGAACCGGCATGTTGTTCTGCCCGCGCGTTTTGACCTGGCCTCCGATGGAAGCGGTGTCCACTTGGTCCGGCGGCACAGGCCAGGTCGTACACATTTGCGCGCTCAGATCATCCAGATAGAAGAAGGTACCGTCAATATCTGTATCGTTATAGCCATTCCATTGCAAGCGCAGTGTTTGTCCCGCATAAGTGGTCGGATCGGCCATCACGTCACTTAACCTGATGCTGATCGGATACCATGTCCCCGAGGCGCTGCCGCCATTGACAACAGACTGCGCGGTCAACAACGGCGCGCCGCCGGTCGAGTAAAGATTCACCGACAAAAGATCGTCGGCGTCGGCCACAGTCCCCAAACTGCACGCCAGAGAACTCTTATCCACGTAGTAGTAGCCAGAAACGACGAGCGTCGAGAAGGAATAGACCTCCGTCGGAATCTGGATCTGTTGATACAGGTAAGGCTGTAGCTGGCTCGAGGCGCAGGGAATGAATCCATTAGAAGCATGAAGGCGCATTGAAAAACTTCCGTAATGGAACTGCACTGATGTGCGTTGATACGCTCCTATGAGACCGTTGGCATCTCCGGCTTTCCAGACTGCGGCAACGGTTTCCGGATTGCCTTCAAACCCCGGCACCGAGAGTAATTCCGTACACTGCATCAGTCCGGGCGGATTGAGAACGGGGTCTTCAGGAGGCTCCGGCAGGTTCGAGGCGTCGTACGGCGTGCAGATTTTGAAATCATCGTAGGTGGCCGCGCCAACGGCGCCATTGTCGGCGCTGGTCGCCAACCCAACATACAACGAACTGGGAATACCACTGAGGGTATTCGATCCGTGTTTCGTCCAGCTTTTACCATCGGTAGAGAAATAGGACGTAAAGATGTTTCCCTGACGTGCGATCTGCAAATACCGGGGGGCGGTACCGCTTACACTCTGCGGAGTAGTGGCAGTTCCGCCTGTCGTGGCACGATACTCACCTGAGATAGACCCTCCGCGAGTCTGGAATAGGGAATAATGTGCGGCGTCCGGCGACAATGATGCCCGTGCCATCAGCCCGGCATTGGAGTCGGTATCACTCGACTGCAGACTCAACACCTTGACCGTCATGCTGAAGTTGCCGCTCATGGGCGCCTGATACAGATAGCGGAAGCTATCGTAAGTCCCGCCGATATCTCCCCACCCCGGCGTAACGGCAAGTGTGCCGCCGGCGGTTTCCGAACCGCGCAACAAGGTGACACTGCTCCAAAATCCACCTAACCCGCCGTTAAAGTTGTCGTCGCTTCCGGCGCCGGAGTAAACATCAAAATTGTCGAAAGCGGCTGCGCCGGCAGTCCCGGTATCATCGCTGTTGGCGACAATGCCTATGGACACAGAACTGCCCATCGCTATGGTGCGCGCCGAGCTAAGATCCGTCCAGTTAGTCCCATTAGTGGAGTAATAGGAGTTAAACACATTGCCTACACGCTTGATACGCACCCACGCCGACGAGCCGACATTGGTGCCATTTTCCGTAGCGGCGCCTCCCGTGGTGGCACGGTAATCCTGGTAAACCTGACGGTTGCGCTTAAGCAATGTGGCAAAATACTGGCTGTTGAGGCCCAGTGACGCGCGCACCATCAGCCCGGCCTCGGCGCCGTCGTCGGTCGAATCTATGCTCACCACTTTCACCCTGATGTCGAAGTCGCCGCTGACGGTCTGGTAAACGTAATGCCCGCCGTCGAAATCGGCGCCGGTGCCGCCGATCCGGCCACGGTTGGGCATAATCCGCAGTTGGTTTGCCACTACACTCTGCGAGGCCGTGGGCAAATCCAGTCCCGTCCACTGCCCGCCTAATCCGCCGTCGAAGTCGTCACTGCGTCCGCTGATGGGGAAACACGTTATGGCCTGGATCGTAACCGGGCCGAAGATATTGTTATCCTCCCCGCCGACAGTACCTTCATCCACATAATTCGTCGTATCGACCTGGAACCACAGCGTATGCGTGTCCAAGTCGTAGAGGGTGACCGTTACGGTGACGGCAGTAGTCCCAAACGCCGGTAAATTGCCTACCCACTGTTTGTCCAGGCCAAATTGCCTTGCACTGGGCGCCGTGGAGAGGTCCATGTACGTATCCACATCGGTCGGCCCGTTGACCGCTTCCGCCGTCATGTTGGCGATGGTGATGTGTAACGTGATCGGTTCGCCGGGAATGATGCCGGTCTGGGAGATCACATCGACGTTGGTAATGACCAGATCAGGTGGTAGGGGAAGAATCTCAATCACGCCCGACTGGGCCACCAGGGTCGATGGCTCGTCACAGCCGTTGCTTCCGCCGTTCCCTCGATGAGATTCGATCCGGTACAGCCCGGCGGCTCCCACCGGTACCTGCGCCGGAACATCCTCCAGGTCCCAGGTCACCGTATCCACAACGACCGGATAGGCCAAACTTGTGGGCACCTGCGTGGAGGTGACCGATGCCGTGCACCACCACAGCGAGTAAGGTGCATCTGGCGCCGGGTGATCCATCACCGATACGCCCAACCATGTACCGGCAGGGGGGTTGTAATTGGACACAATCAGATAAGGGCCGGTCGCATTCCACGTCTTGACCGCCGTATCCATCGGTTCATTGGCATCCACTTCACCATCACCGTCGTAGTTCAACCAGGCCGTAATATGCGAGACGCCGGGACGGTTAGCGTACAGCGTCGTGTGCGCTAACCCATCCGCGTCCGTGGTGGCGACGATGGAGGACATGCCAACGCCTGCCTTGCTGAAACTGCCGAGATCGGTGCGGAACGTCACCCACGCACCGGCCACATTGTTCCCGGCGTTGTCCCATACGTGGGCAATGACCCCGTGAGAACGGTCGTCCGGTAACTCGTTGAGTGCGGTTTCGAAGTTCAACTCAATCGAATAGTTGGGGATGGGCGTTGGTGTCGGCGTATCGGGCGGTTCTTCCGGCGGCTCCTCTGGACCCGGTGGAGCCGGCGGGGGCAAAGGAGCAAAAGTGGGCGGGGGCTGATTTCCAAATCCTACTTGCACTCCTTCATTGATGCCACTGGCGGCGCTACGGACCTGGACATGGGCATTGGGGAAAATGGTGCCCAAGATCACTAAGGGGACATTATGAATCACCTGTACGCGGACGGGAAGCCCTTGCAGTCCGGGCATGTCTGGTTCTTCCGCCGTCTCAAAGGTTTGAAAACCCCAAATACGCACTCCCAACATCCCGGTATCGTCGTTGTGCGCCACAATACAAGATATGCTATCCGTTCCGCTACAGACTGTTTCGGTGCGCAACCCCACGACTGCTTGTATAGCAGCTCTTTTGATCAGCAATGAACGGCGAGCATAATAAGCGTTGTCAGTTTCGGCCGGGTTTTCAGCCCCATCTACCGGACAATCCGGATATGGCTCGTAGACAGGATCCCCGTTTATATCCCGATGCAAACATTGGCCTTGATTGGGCTGGTAGACGACGGCGAAACGCATTCCTTCGCGCGCGGCATGAGCTACAGTCAGGTATCCCTGAAAAAGCAGCGCCACGTCAATCAACCCTATTATCACTGCCAGCAGCACCGGCAATACCAGGGCAAATTCGACCAGACCTTGCGCTCGAGTCCTTCTATGTTCCATGCGGCTCCTCCCTCACCAGCTTGTTAAGAGCTTTTTAAGGTTCTCTGGGACTTTGCGTGGTGATGGAAAAACAGCTTTGGCTTTTGCCACAGATGACACAGATTTTCACTACTTTTTGATACTTTGCGCGTCCATCGATGGCCGGTTTTTTATTTCGACCCCACGAAATCCTGAGGAACCTTTTTTAAAAAGTGTCCTTACACCTCGACCGCTATGCAGGTAAACTCAAAACAACTGCCAGGCTTGTGGCTTTGATACTACAATACAGGCGGAGGATAAAAAGGAGTGGGCTTTGTTTTGCCACAAGCGTCGATTATTTCTTACATAATTCTCACCTTCCATTATAGGGGAGGCCACCCAAAAGTCAAGGGTACATTGGTCATGGGAAATAGGCGCTTCCAGGTTTACCAGAAGCGCCTGTCACGATGATAGCCCTATGAGGATTTTACCAGGCGAGTCTCAGTAGACCACAAAATGCTCCCAAGGGATCGCCAGATCCTCGTTCTGGTCTGGATCGCCGGCTCCAGACCTAGCAAAATTAGATCTACCGAGTCTGATTTGTAAAGGGTTTGAGACCCACTCTATTTCCAGAGTATAACTCCGTGAATACGTAAATCACACTGCAGCGGTTGAGTAGGGTCCGTCTCTCCCTCGCCAATACTGATCTGAATCAGGGTACCCTCGAGTTCTTTAGGATTGCCTGGCGGGGGTGGATCGGGCAGTTCAACGGCGGTGAAGCCGACGATATGATAGAAATAGTCGTTAGCGCTGTTCGGGTTAGGCCACGGGCCGGAGTTGTCCTCAACGTATGGCGTCGGGAAGATTCCGGGATTATCCACGAGGTAGCTAACCGGATATACCCTATCGAATACCGGTAAATACACAGTTTGCCCCCGCAGAAAATCAAAAATGTTGCTCATCCCTACTTGTTTTTGCCCCGTTCCTCCCAGAATGTAATCCCCATCCATGTAATAGGTGGCATCGCCAGTCAGGTCGGGCCAGGGAGATGGCGGTGTGCCGATGAAAATGGAGGGAATTCTGGGTGGATTTCCCAGCCACCAGGGTGGGTTGTTGGGCATCATCCCCGCAGCCACTTCGATGATGGCTTTCAAAGCATTGGCATTGAGATTGATTTCGTGAGTGCGGCGCGAAGGATTACTTTGTTGATAACGCTCGATATTATATATATACCCGAAGTTCAACCATCCCCGTTGAGAGTTGGCGTTGGAATAGCTGTCATTAGGATCTGTGACGCAATCGTCAGGATCGGAGTCACGACACACGGCATCGTTTTCAATGGTCATATAGTCGCCGGCATCCATTTGAAAGAGGATTTCGTCCGGCACCGCGATGGGCAAGATGCTTCTCCCGGCAGGTATTTGTGTCACCGGTCCCACCACCGCGACGGCCGAAGCCGGCGTCGTCATATCCCGAATCCCCACGACGCGCAAGAAAGAGGTGGCGGTGGTCAACATCAGGGTAACAGAGATGCCAGTTGCCTCTGCCCGGGTGGCGACGGTGGTCAAGGTACCGCTCCCATCGGCCTCCACTTTGATGTATTGCGCGTGGATATTAGAACCATCCCACACCACCCCGTTCTGCCCTGCAAAGTCGATGATGGCGTTGGATATTTCCAGGTCGCTGTTGTCCGATGGCTCACATGCTTCACGGAGCAGCAGACGCGCGCCTGCCAGCGCCGCGGCATCGGCGGCATTCTGCGCCTGACGTCGCGTCTGGTAGAGCTGCCCCCCATCCAAAGCCAACCCAAGCGCGGCTGACAGAGCAACTATGGCCAGGGCGACTATAATCAATGCCTGTCCGCGTTCGTTCTTTTTCATAATAGACTCCTTTCATGATTCATCGCTATTAGCTTATGAACCATCTATGATGGGATTGATGGCCTGACCGCGGAGGGTTAAGCCATCGCCAAACATTTCATTGACGAGCGGAGTGAGAAATGTGAATTCATACCTTACACTGACCGTGATAGACTCCCCGGCGGCGATGACGCTGCCAAGCACAGTGACATCTGCAGGCTCGATTTGAATGAGATTATCTGAAGCGGCCTCCGTAACCCGAAGTTGAATACCATCCACATCGGTAGGACACGCCCCAGCGTAGACGGCACCCTCGGCCGCGGCATCGTTGAGCATAACCACGATAAAGTAGGCGCGTCCGAAGTCCAACAGCCCCATGAGCATTAAAATCAACAATGGCAGTGTCAGGGCGAATTCTATAACGCTTTGACCGTTTTCACGCTTGTTTTTCATACCCCACCTCCTCACTAAACCTATGCCGTTCTAACCATAAATAAATAGAAACGCGATCAAGATTTGAACAATAACCCGGTCTCGGCATCGATGCTTATCTGAAGCCGCGCCTGGGGTGTAAATGCCAGAATGAACCATGTGGGCTTCCCCGAGGCCATCTGCAGTCGAAACTGTACAGCCGCTCCCGAATGTGCCTGCAAAAAGTCTTCCCCGCCCGCGGCGCGAAAGGTAAGCCATGCGACTTCCACCCCTTGGGGAGGCGGGAACCCGCTAAGGAGCGTGGGTGAATAGGGCAACATAGTCGCAGGAGTGGGGAGGACCTCTTCACCTTGCACGGCGACAGACATAACCGCACTGTGAGCCGGCGAATAGTAATAGAAAGACCAGCTTACCGGCGGCGATTCGATGTCTATCCACTCGTCGCCAGGACGCCAGGTAGCTTCAACTCTGGATAGTGCGGCGTCGTTGGCCCAGGCCTGCGCCTCAATCCCGGCGCGCGTTGCGGCGTCTGCGAGTGTTACCGGCGTAGCCACCCCTGTCCAGTGTGTAGCAGCGGCCACGGCGGGCAGCGATGGGTCAGCTTGTTGGATGTTGGAATAGCTCCGCAGCAGAAAAAAGGCTCCTATGAGGGAGACAAACAGCAACTGTAATACGAAAAATGGATATAGCCATTTCTTGTGTGCCATGGCGCTAACCTTTCATAATCAACGGTAAATATACGCGCATGGGAGGGAGCGGCCCTTGTCGGTACAGTGTGTCATAGTTCGTTGTGTAAATCAGGCCGCCCTGGTGTTCCTCCCAAGCCAGATGGAGGCATGCATGAGCGCTCAAGCGCATGGTGGGAAACAGGGAGAGCCCCCCCGGCGTTTCTGATGCGTTTGTGGTCTGGGGATCCCAGTCCTTTCCACCATTGCGACTGCACTTGAGCAGGATTTCCTCCTGCCCTGAGACGCCAGGACTGCCGCGATAGCCATGCCAGGCGACACAGACGATGTTACCGAGCACGTCTATGGCAATGTTGGACCATGTAGGGCGATAGGTATTGGCCTGGATCGGCACCGGGTCAAGCCGTTGCGCCGGCTCCGCCAGTGGCGGTATCCATTGCCCGTCCTCGAACCGCCGATAGTTAATGTATTGCATGGTGGCCTGCGTCCCTACGCCGGTGGCAACGACCTGTTGTTCAATCCAAGCCACGTGGACCCGATTCGCGCCATCCACGGCAATTTTGGGGCGCACGCCTTCTTTATCTGGCGGCGATAAACGGGTGAGGGGTGCCCATGTAAAATTCTGTTGTGACGGTTGCCAGGTCCCCTGGGCATACCACACACCACGGACGGCCAGCGTCCCCGCCGTCTGTTCCCATACGAGATGAGCTGTGTTGCTGTCATGACTCAGGGCCGCATGGGGATACCAGATGCCGCCATACGGCGGATTGACCTGCGAACGGGTGATGATCATCGTCGGTGTCAACCAGTCTTCGGCAGTAAACAGACGTTGCGCGTAATAGAGATCGGCCTTCGACCAGTCATTTTCGTCACTGGCTGAAGCAAAGAACAGATGAAGTCGATCGTTACCGACGAGCAGTCGGGGTGTTGTGTAACCATAGACCGGAGTTATAACGGTGTGGGGCGTTCCGAGGATACCATCTTGCTGCATAATGGCACCCGGGTAAGGAAAGTCGCCTTGCATCCAAGCGGCAACCAGTTGATTGCCCCGGTAGGCTATGTCCGGTGCCCAGGCATCTGCAGCTTGACTTTCACTGAGGAACAGAGCACTACTGGGTGTTAAGGGTTGCCCTGCGCCGATGGTGATGAAAATGCCTCTGTCCGCAACATTGCCAACGTTTGACCAGGCGACTACAACATCCCCCTCTGGACTGATGGCTATCGCTGGCTGGCGAATATCACCATTGAGGGAAAGATTGCTGGACGTCAGTGCGCCATCCTGCTCCCAGCTACCATCGTCAGCATAAACTGCTGTGGTATATGCCACGGCAGCATAGAGCATCATGATGATACTGACGATAAGAAGCCCCCTACGATATTTCATATCACTCCAAAATGGTCAGGTTGATATCAACTTCCTGCCGGATTTCGCCGGGCAGTAGATCGATGACGGTGACTTGTCCCCAATAGAGAGCCGTTGCCATCCGCATCTGTCCAACGACGGTGTAGTCGCCCGCCGGCAATTCAGCCTCATAGTAGCCATCAATAATCCCCCCGCCCGGTGCAGTGGTAGTCAGGGAAAAGCCCGACCAGATCAAACGCCCCTGGGTGTCGTAGACGTAGACGTTGACCAAACTCTGCGGCACGCCGTCCATATAGGTGATGCCGCTGATTTGTCCTTTTGGCCCCGGCGTGATTTCTGGTGTGGGGGTGGGCGTGGGGACCGGATTCGTGATGCTGATAGTCACAGTGAGGGGAGCACTGGTATTGTTGGTTTCATCGATTTCCAGAACTTGATTCCAGGTATCGACCAGGGCCACGAGGGTGTGATTTCCAGTCGTCGCAAAACCTGCTTCCACCCACATGGCAAAATTGATACTGGCGCCGGCCGGCAGTCCGTTGATAGCGACATAATCGGTGCCGGCGTAGGTATAGGGATCAGGCGGTGTATCGGCGAACAGGTCCACCCAGAAGAGTGAGGGGATGTCTGCACCGCCTTGATTGGTTACCTGAACCTCGATATCGACTTTCTGGAAGGTGCCCAGTGGCGGCGTCGTTGACAACTGGAGATGGCTGATCACCAAATCCGGGACCGGGCATGGGCAAGAGAAGGGAGTTTCATATTCGTAGATGAGCGTCCCCCCCTGGTTCTTTTGACTCCACGCCTGGGCCTTGACGGCGTGAGGAATGCCGACGGCAACATTCGCGACAGTAAAGATTTGTTCGAACGTTGAGGTTTTAACTTTGTTCGTGCCGTCGTAGACTATGATCGTATCGAAGTAGAGGGTAAGATAAGAGCCGGTAGGCCAGTTGTAGCCGCGCACCGTAATAGTCTGTCCTCCGGCGGGGCCACAGTTGGGTGTGATTTCGATATAGCCGTTGCCGCCCGATTTGGGGGCAGGCGTGGGCGTCGGAGTTCCACCTTCTACAACGGCTATATCCTGTTGACCATACCCCTGGACGATGAGCGTCATGCCTGCCAGCAGTGGCGATAGATTGTCAAAAAGGAAACGTCCATGGCCATCGACGACAACGGAAGCCAACAAACCGGTCTGGACGATGCGCAAGTTGACTGTTTCACCGGGCTGCGCCGAGCCGGCGACGAAGGTTTGACCGGCAAGGAGCGGTTTGTCAATGATAATCTGCGCCAGTGCCGGCGTGGGAGGGACGGTGGGCATTTCTGTTGGGGCGGGTGTAGCGGTGGGCGTCGGTGTAGCGGTGGGCGTCGGCGTAGCGGTGGGGGTGGATGGACCGGCATCGCAGGGTACGGAATAAACAGCCGTAGCCATACTTCCGCTTTGCCGTCCTACGACTTTGAACACGTAGCTGCCGGCTTGAATCGTGGTTGTATCAAAGACCAGGGTGAAAATCGGATCAATGGCGGTATTGTTCGAAACCTGTGCCTCGTCGATATACACATCCACCCGGGTATCGTCGTTCCAACCACTTCCATGGACGGTGACCGATTGATCGCCGATCGGTCCGCACGTAGGAGCGAGCGTGATAGAGGGACTTTCTCCGCCGCCGCCGTCACCTCCTCCCCCGCCGCCGTCTCCGTCATCGTAGCCTGGCGGGAGAGTGGGCGGTGGGTTAACAATGACGCCCACCGTTTGTATGGTGCGTGTCGCTTGACTGTTCAACACCAATCCATCGGGAGGGAAAAAAGGCTCCATGAACGGCGTCAGGGCTTTGATACTATACCTGAGGTGAACATACACGCGGTCCCCTGTAGCGATGTTGGCGACTTCCTGATGTTTCGGAGTCCCCGGTCCATTATCATACTCGACGATGATGGATACCCCCTCGGGATCGAAAGGATTGTCTGGAGGGTTAACCGGTGCAATGGCGATGCGGCTGGCGATAGCATTGCGGATTCCATTGAAGTCACGCGGGTTGGTCACACCGTAGCGTACACCTTCGCGCGTGGCGTTGAAGAGATTGCTATAGATGAACATGACCCGCCCGAATTCTAAGATTCCGACCAGCAGCAGCAACAACAAGGGAAGAACGAATGCGAACTCTACCAATCCCTGCCCTAATTTTTCTCGTTGTGTATGCTTTGACATTGCTACAGCCCTCATCGAATAACTCGCCTATGAATTGGACCCACTGGGGTACGCCGGCTCTAATACAATCTAACCGTTTCCTATCTATTAAATCGTATGAAAATGAAATGGGTGACGCCGAGTTGTGAGATTTGCGCTTGACTCCATAGTACTTAAATACTGTGTCTTCAGAAATAATTGCCCATCACTGGATTAGCCGCTTAATCGTTGTATAATATAGAGGACTAAACTAGATATGGTCATAAAAGCATGAGTCCTCAACAGAAAACTGACTATGATGAAGTTATCGTCATTCAGCGCGCAAAAAAGAATGATCGAATAGCTCAAGGACAATTGTACGAGCACTATGTGGATGCGGTGTATCGTTACATGCTCTATCGCACCGGAGACCCTACAGTAGCCGAAGATTTGACGGCTGAGGTGTTTGCGCAGATGTTGGTTTCTCTCGCGCGTTACGAGGAGCGGGGATTACCCTTTGGAGCGTGGTTATTTCGCATCGCAAAAGCGCGACTGGTAGATTACTGGCGTGCCACAAAACGTCGTGAGCGCCAAGCCGTGGCTCTTTCCGCAGAGGCCGAAACTTTTTGGGTGAGTGATGATTCGCCTGTAGACATTCAAGAGTATCAAGATTTATTGAAAGCTATGGAATATCTTACGGAGGCAGAGCGGGAGGTCATTCTGTTGCGCTTCGCTTCCGCACTCAATAATCAGGAAATCGCTAAGGTCGTTCATCGCAATCCTGATGCTGTCAAGAGCATGATGTACCGGGCTTTGCGTAAGCTGCGGGACATTTTAGTCCAACGGGAAAAGTTCTACGATACTGACACTAAGGGATGTCATACAACTATATGAACTCCGATCTGTTCACGAATCAAGAGGATGAAGTTACAGCGAGGCTCGAAAAGCTGGGACAACCTTGTCTCTCAGCGACAGCTCGCCGGCGCATTTGGCAGAAAGCTTATGCCCGCGCGAATATGCCGACGGCAAAACCTGTTTCAAGGCAGCAGCCTAGCGTGACTTTCTGGCGTCTGGCGGCAAGCTCTGTGATAGTGCTGGCCCTTATGTTAACAAGCGTAGTCTGGGCTTCAGCTCAAAGCTTGCCGGGGGATGCGCTTTATCCCCTGGCGCGAGGGCTTGAAGCCGTGCAACTTGCCTTGATTCCGGCAACGCAGCGCGTGTCTCTGGAGATGCAATTTCTTGACCGCCGCGCCATGGAGGTCCAGCGACTGGTTGAACTTCAGCGTCCGGTTCCACCTGAAATCATTGCTGAGATCTCGACGACGATTGAGAAAATGACGCAAACTCCCGAATCTTTTGGCGGAGCGACGGTCGTGGCCGCGCACCTGGCGCTGCAGGAGGAAACGCTTCGACAAGTGACAGTACAGTATCCCCATGATGATGCAGCATCGGCCGCTTTTGAAGCGATTGTTGCGGCGCAACTTAGCTTGCAACCGTTTCTTACACCCACACCCGTCTCTATTCTTCTTACACCTTCATCTACGTTTACACTCACGTTTTCCCCTTCTCCAACTTCTGTCCTAACACCAACACCAGACCCTACCCCTACGCCTAGTGCTACCCCTACACCTATTCTTGTTCCCACGTCAACAGTCACAGCGACGCCTGAACCGGAGCAAGAAAAAACACCGCCAGGACAGGAAAACACACCGCCGGGACAGGAAAAAACACCGCCAGGACAGGAAAACACGCCGCCGGGACAGGAAAACACGCCGCCAGGACAGGAAAACACGCCGCCAGGACAAGAAAAGACGCCGCCAGGACAAGAAAAGACGCCGCCGGGACAAGAGAAAAAACCATAAAGTACAGCGGCCCTTGTTGACCACGGACAGTCACTGAGGCCATGGGTGCATTTCAGTTCGGGGGCCAAAGCCAGAGGAGACACTGATTTTACCATCGGGTTCACCGCGAGCGCGGAGAGATTTCTGGTAACTCTGCGGACTCTGTGCTCGCGGCGGGGTAGCCCCCATTTCTGAAATACACTCCAGAACATTGGCTCTGCTTGATATTTTGACCCAGACGCGCTATCATTGAACGTGGGTCAAAATGGAGGGCAGTGCCATGGCTATGAAAACCGGCGCATCTGAAGGAATGCTTTCGTCCGCTCACGCCACACCCCTCGCGCCCGGCAGTCTCAGTGGGTTATTTTGCCTCTCCGCCGCCACGTTGCTGTTCGAAATTACCCTCACCCGCCTCTTCTCCGTCGCCCAGTTCTACCACTTCGCCTTTATGATCATCAGCCTGGCGATGTTGGGGACCGGCGCTAGCGGGACACTGCTGGCACTCTTCCCGCACCTGGGACGACGGCATCCCCGACGCACCTGCGCCTGGCTGGCGCTCGGCTATGGGATCGCATGCATCGCTGCCTACTTGTTCATCAATCGGCTTCCCTTTGACTCCTTCAGCATCGCCTGGGATCGCCGCCAGGCACTCATCCTGGCAGCACAGTACATCGCCCTGTCCATTCCATTCTTTTGCAGCGGCGCGGCATTGGGACTGCTGTTTGTGGAACACCCCGCGACGGTGGGACACATCTATGCGACCAATCTGGCCGGATCGGCGCTGGGATGTGTGCTGGCCCTCGTCCTCCCCGGTTGGGTGGGCGGTGAAGGCATTGTGTGGCTGAGCGGCGTGGGCGGCGGCGTCGCGGCCCTGAGCTTCATCCTTCCCCAACGCGAGAATGCAGGGCGAGTCGCCGACTCACTCTGCATCGTGGCCGCCGTTGTGCTCAACGTGGGCGGCGCGGTAATGCTCATTCTTCGTCCTCCGGCGCTGGAATTGCGCCTTTCACCGTACAAAAGCCTCAGCTATGCACTGCAATTTCCCGGCGCGCGCGTGATTTGGCAACGCTGGAACGGCTTCTCGCGGGTGGACGTGGTGGAGAGCGCAGGCATTCGCTCGCTGCCGGGACTCAGCTATCGTTATATGCAGCCACCGCCGCCCCAACGCGGCCTGTTCGTGGACGGTGATGACCTGAACCCGATCCTGACGTTGAACACCGACGCGCTGGAGTCAAGCGACCTCGCTTTCAGCGGCTATCTGCCTACCGCGGTGGCTTATCAATTGCGACCGGCGGGCACAGCGCTGGTGGTGGAACCACGCGGCGGACTGGAAATCTGGGTCGCGCTGGCACAGGGCGCGGCACACATCACCGCCGTCGAAGCTAACCCGCTCATCGTCGCGGCTGCCGGGGACATCTATCAGGCACCACACGTCACGCCGGTGCTGGAAGATGCACGCAGTTTCATCCGCCGCACTTCGTCTCGCTATGACGTGATCTCGCTGGCGCTGACGACGCCGTATCATCCTATCCGCTCCGGCGCGTACAGTCTGGCCGAGGACTACCAGTACACCGTCGAAGCCTTCCGCGACGCTTTACACGTCCTCGCGCCCGGCGGCGTGTTCGTCGTCACCCGCTGGCTCCAGACGCCGCCAAGCGAGTCACTACGCGCGTTCGCCCTCGCGGTGACGGCCGTGGAACAGACCGGCGGCAATCCGGCACAACAGATTGTCGCCTTCCGGGGATACGCGACGATGACGCTGCTGGTCAAAACCGCGCCATTCACCTCTGAGGAACTGTCCCATATTCGCCGTTTTGCCGCCGGGAATGCCTTCGATATGGTCTACGCGCCCGACATCCGCCCGGAAGAAGTCAACCGTTACAACGTGCTGGCGGAACCCCTCTACTACCAAACGTTCACGGCGCTGCTTAACGCCGGGGATCGCGCGGCGTGGTACGCAGCCTATCCTTTCGACGTGACCCCGCCCACCGACGCCCATCCGTTTTTCGGACACTTCTTCAAAGGGTCGCAGGCGCGCCAGGTACTGGCGGAATGGGGCACAACATGGCAGCCCTTCGGCGGTGCAGGGTATTTCGTGCTGGCGGCGCTGTTGATCCTGGCGAGCGTAGCCGCTATGGGGGTCATCCTGCTACCGGTGCTGGTCACACGCCGGCACACGGGCAACGTTTCTACGCTGATGTACTTTGGTTTGTTAGGCCTGGGCTTTATGTTGGTGGAAGTGCCTCTGATGCAGCGCTTCATCCTCTTCCTGGGGCATCCGGCCTATGCGATGACGACGGTGCTCTTCGCCCTCCTGTTCTTCTCCGGCATCGGCAGTGCGCTGGCCGGGCGTTTCTCCGTGCGTGTGACGCTTGGCCTGCTGGTGGGGCTGATTGTCGCCTACGCGGTGGGATTACCGGCGCTTTTTGCCTGGGCGCTGGCTCTGCCGCTGGGCGGACGGATGATCGTCACCGTGGCGGCGCTGGCGCCGGGCGGAGTGCTGATGGGGATGCCCTTCCCGCAGGGATTGCGCCGTCTGGGCGAGTTGCCCACACGCGCGACGACACTGCCGTGGGCATGGGGCGTCAACGGCGCGCTGTCGGTGGTGGCTTCGGTGCTGGCGGCGATGCTGGCGCTCTCGTTCGGCTTCGACGAGGTGCTGATCGGCGGAGCGCTGTGCTATGCCGGCGCGTGGCTCGCGGCGGGTCAAGGCGGCGACGTCGGCGCGCCCGTCATCCCCACACCGGTGAAGGGGACAAAACTGACACCGCCCAGATTATAGGCCGTCAACTCGTCGCCTTCCTTCACAAACTGCCACAGACTTTGATAACCACCCGGCGGGCCGATAGGGATGACCAGCCGCCCCCCATCCTTGAGCTGTGCCACCAACGGAGGCGGCACGTGATCCGGCGCCGCCGTGACGATGATCGCGTCGAAGGGCGCGTACTCTGCCCATCCGTAGTAGCCATCTCCCTGCTTGACGTGGACGTCGGTATAGCCCAGGTCGCACAAGCGGTCCGCGGCCTGCGTGGCCAATTCCGGCACAATCTCTATGCTGTACACGTCGATGTCGCCGCGTTCGGCGAGCACCGCCGCCTGGTACCCCGACCCCGTGCCGATTTCCAGCACCTTCTCCCCGCCTTGCAGCTCCAGCAATTCCGTCATCCAGGCGACAATGTAAGGCTGGGAGATCGTCTGCCCGTAGCCGATGGGCAGTGGATGATCGGCATACGCCTGATCCACGTACTCCGCCGGCACAAACCGATGTCGTGGCACGGTACGCATCGCGCGCAATACCTCGGGATCGGCGATGCCGCGATCTTCGATGGTTTGCGTCACCATCAGCCGTCGTTTCTCTGCCATAGTATCTTCGTCGAACACCGGCGTGGCGGTTGCGGGTGACGCCGCTGTGGACATCGGCGATGAAGTCCATGACTCAGAGGGAGACGGAGGAGAGGCGGTTGTACACGCTGCGAGGTCAACGATGACACCCACGACGAACACCAGCCAATAGCGCCGTATCCGTGTACGTCTCATAGCGTCCTCCCAAAATAGTCTTGCGTCCGGTCGTTGCGGGCACGGTCAGAGCGTGATGGCAGAACCTGTTTTTACGCTTCCCGCACGTGCATATCTCCATACACCACCCACTTGTACGTCGTGAGCGCCTCCAGCCCCAGCGGGCCGCGTGCGTGGAGCTTCTGCGTGCTGACGGCGACTTCCGCCCCCAGGCCAAATTGCCCACCGTCGTTGAAACGTGTGCTGGCGTTGACGAACACCGCCGCCGAGTTGATCGCGTTGACGAAGCGGGTCGCGTGGCTCCAGTCGTTGGTGAGGATGCCGTCGGAGTGCCCGGTGCTGTGCGCGTGAATGTGGGCGATGGCTTCATCGAGCGTGTCCACGATCTTCACGCCGAGGATCAACGCCAGCCATTCCTGGTCGAAGTCCTCCGCCCCGGCGGGGACGACCTTCGCGCCCCCGGCGTTGTCCCGGAGAATCGCCAGCGCATCCGGCGTAGCGCGCAACTCGACACCGCTGCGCGCCAGCCGCGCGGCGAGAGCAGGCAGAAACGCCGCCGCCACAGAACGATGCACGAGCACTGTATCCAGCGCATTGCAGACGCTCGGACGCTGCACCTTCGCGTTCTCGATCACCTCCACCGAACGCAGCAGGTCGGCGCTGGCATCGACATACAGATGGCAGATGCCGATTCCGCCGGTAATCACCGGGATCGTGCTCTGTTCGCGGCACAGACGGTGCAGTCCCGCGCCGCCGCGGGGGATGATCATGTCCACATATTCATCCAGGCGCAACAATTGGTTCACCAGGGCGCGGTCGGGGTCGGCGATGATCTGCACCGCTTCCAAAGGCAGCCCTGTTTGGTCAAGCGCGGCCCGGATCACGGCAACCAGCGCCAGGTTGCTACGCAGGGTCTCGCTGCCGCCGCGCAGGATGACGGCGTTGCCGGTCTTGAGCGACAGCGTGGCGATGTCGATGGTGACGTTGGGCCGCGCCTCGTAGATGACGCCGAGCACGCCGATGGGAATACGGCGACGGCTCAGACGGATGCCGTTGGGCAGTAGCCGTCCTTCGATGTCTTCACCCACGGGATCGGGCAACGCTGCGATTTTGCGCGTATCCGCCGCTAAATCCGCTACCCGCTTCTCATTCAGCAGCAGACGATCCAGCAAGGCAGCGCTCATGCCTTGCGCGCGGGCGGCGGCGATGTCGAGCGCGTTCTGCGCCAGCACCGTCGCGGCCTGGGCTTCCAGTTCGTCAGCCACCGCCAGCAGTGCGGCGTTTTTCTGCGCCGCCGTCAACAGCGCCAGTTCGCGGCTGGCGGCCTGCGCCGCGCGACCCATCGCGTTCAAGTCTACACATATTTCATTCATTGCCATTAATCTCCTTGGTATCTATTCAGGCTAGTAAACCTGACGAAGCCATTTATTCCCTATGCCAGGTTGGGCGTGGATTT
>DAOOGN010000037.1:0-34623 GCA_035415725.1 Anaerolineae bacterium
CAAACCTGGCATAGGGAATAAGTGGCTTCGTCAGGTTGACTGGCCTGAATAGATATAAAAATCAGTGCAATCCGTGTCATCCGTGGCAAAAACTAAAGGAGAAAAACGTATGACGAAAGTGGCTTTTCAGGGAGTTGCCGGAGCGTATTCGGAGGAGGCCGTGCGGCAGTATTTCGGGGCGACGGTGGAAAGTGTGCCGTGCCGCACGATAGAGGAACTGTTTCCCATGGTAGAGAACGGTGACGCTGACTATGCGATGCTGGCAGTGGAGAACGCCGTTGCCGGGACGGTCGCAGGAGCCTATGAATTGTTGTTGGAGCGGGACTTGCGCATCAACGCCGAAGTCATCCTCCATGTTCACCACATGTTGCTCGCTGTGCCCGGTACGCAACGCGAGACCATCAAATGCGTGCGTTCCCATCCCCAGGCTCTGGCGCAGTGCCAGCGCTATCTCGACCGTTACGGTCTCGTCGGAGAGCCGGCGTTTGATACGGCAGGCAGCGCCTGTGATTTGGCGGCCCATCCTGAGCCGCAGGTTGCAGTCATTGCCGGCGCACTAGCGGCAGAACTGTACGGCCTGGAAATTCTCGACCGGGACATTGAGGATTATCGCTTCAATTACACCCGCTTCTTTGTCATGGGGCTGGATGATCCGCCGCGCGCGCAGCGTCCTAAAACTTCCATCGTCTTCTCCACGCGGCACACTCCCGGCGCACTGTACAAGTCGATGGGGGAATTTGCGGTACGCGGCCTCAACCTTACCAAGATCGAGTCGCGCCCGCGTCTGAATCAGCCCTGGCGTTATACCTTCTATCTGGATTTTGAGGGACACTGCCAGGATGTAGCATGTGAAGCGGCCTTGATGGGTTTGTTGCGGCACTCTTCGTTCGTCAAATTGTTGGGTTCGTATCCGGCAGCGACAACGCCGGTGGTGGAAGAGCAGGAGTAGAGAGTAGAGAGTACGGAATATGCCGTACTTCATACTCCTTACTCCACTAAAAACAACTATGGGAGGAGAAACGATGATCGTTATCATGAAACCTGGCGCGACGACAGCGCAAATCGCTAATGTGACGGCCCGGATCGAAAGTATGGGCTGTACGACGCACCTCTCGCAAGGAGAGGAACGCACTATCATCGGGGTCATCGGCAACGGACGTCCGATTGATCGTGAACAGATCGAACGGATGTCCGGTGTGGAACGGGCCGTGCCCGTGCTGCGACCTTTCAAACTCGCCAGCCGCGAATTTCACCCCCAGGATACCGTCGTCCCGGTCAATGGCATCGCGATCGGCGGCAAGGCATTGACCATCATCGCCGGGCCATGCTCGGTGGAAAGCCGGGCGCAGTTGCTCGAGACGGCGCAGGCTGTGAAGCAAGGCGGCGCGCAGATTCTGCGGGGCGGCGCGTTCAAGCCGCGCAGTTCCCCGTATAGCTTCCAGGGATTGGGAGAAGAGGCCCTGCGACTGCTGGCCGAGGCGCGCAGTGTCACCGGCCTGCCTGTCATCACCGAGGTGATCTCGCCGGAGTTGGTGCCGCTGGTGACGACCTACGCCGATATTTTGCAGGTCGGCGCGCGGAATATGCAGAACTTTGCTTTACTGCATGCGGTGGGCGAGTCGCAGCGTCCGGTGATGCTCAAGCGCGGAATGATGGCGACGATGGAAGAACTGCTGATGGCCGCCGAGTACATCCTCTCGCACGGCAACCAGCGCGTGATCCTGTGCGAACGCGGCATCCGCACGTTCGAGAATTATACGCGCAACACCCTCGACTTGAGCGCTGTACCGATGTTGAAGCAACTCAGTCACCTGCCCGTCATTGTCGATCCGAGCCACGCCACCGGCAAATGGGAGTTGGTCGAGCCGATGTCGCGGGCCGCCATCGCGGCCGGGGCCGATGGACTTATCATCGAAGTCCACCCGCGCCCGGAAGAGGCGCTCTCGGATGGAGCGCAGTCGCTCAAGCCGGCCCGCTTCGCCGCGCTGGTCCAATCGCTTAAACCGATTGCTGCAGCGGTGGGGCGCACGTTATAAGAATCATGCATTATGATTCTTGTGGAGACCGACCATCATGAAGGGATTGACTGATTATACCGTCGCCATCGTCGGCCTGGGGCTGATGGGGGCATCGCTGGCAGGAGCGCTGCGGGGCAAGTGCGGGCGGGTGATCGGGGTGGCGCGGCGCGCGGAAGTCGTGGCGACGGCGCTGGAGCGTGGCTTTGTGGATGAGGGGACAACTGCCGTGCTCGCCGGCGTGCGTGACGCCGATGTGGTGGTGCTGTCGACGCCGGTGCGGGTGATTGTGCAGCAGTTGGCCGAGATCGCGCCATACCTGCGCCCCGGCTGTGTGGTGATGGATTTGGGCAGTACAAAGGCCGCCATCGTTGCCGCGATGGATCGCCTGTTGCCTGCCTGCATCCAGCCGCTTGGCGCGCATCCGATGTGTGGTAAAGAAAGCGCTGGCATCGACGTGGCCGAAATCACCCTCTACCAGGGCCACACTTTCATCCTCACGCCCCTGGAACGCACCACACCGGAGACGCTCGCCTTGGGCGTTGCTCTGGCCGAGGCCGTCGGTGCCAGGCCGCTGGTGTTGGACGCCGCCCGGCAGGATTACATCGTCGGCGCCGTCAGCCATCTGCCGTACCTCCTGGCCTGCGCGCTGGTGGCGACGGCGGACGCGACCACGTCCCAAGACCCGGCGGCGTGGAAGATCATCGCCGGCGGCTTCCGCGATACATCCCGCGTGGCCGGGAGCGACGTGCAGATGATGCTGGACATCCTGATGACCAACCAGGCCAATGTTCTGGGGATGGTGCATGTCTTCGAGCAAAAGCTGCGAGACCTGGCGCGGCTGATTGAGGCCGGCGATGAAGAGGCACTGCGCACGGCGCTGACTCACATCCGCAGTACGCGAAAGGAGATGTTTCCATGAGCCAACTGATCGTTCAGTCCGGCAGTCCGTTACACGGGTGCGTAAGTGTGCCGGGCGACAAGTCTATTTCCCATCGCGCGTTGATGTTCGGCGCGCTGGCCGAAGGCATGAGCCACATCCACGGTTTGCTCCCCGCCGGCGATTGTCTGGCGACGTTGGGCTGCATGCGCGCGCTCGGTGTCGAGATTGAGCTGCGTCGTGATGAGCGTAGTGACGGCTTCAGCCATGCGGAAGCTGTTGAAGCGTTTACTACCAACCTTGACGTGATCATCCACGGACGCGGGCTGCGTGGACTGCGGGCCCCTGCCGCCCCGCTGAACTGTGTCCGCTCAGGGACGACGATGCGCCTGCTGGCAGGCATGTTGGCCGGGCAGGACTTCGACAGCGTGCTGACCGGCGAACCGCAACTGCTGCGTCGCCCCATGCGCCGCGTCGTCACCCCGCTGCAGGCGATGGGTGCGAACATCCACGACACGGACGGGCGCGCGCCGCTCACGATTCACGGGCAACCCTTGCACGGCAGCGACCATCACCTCGTCGTCGCCAGTGCGCAGGTGAAGAGCGCCATTCTGCTGGCGGCGCTCTTCGCCGACGGAACGGTGACCGTCCGCCAACCTGGACCGGCCCGCGATCATACGGAGCGCATGTTGAAGTCGCAAATAGCGCCCCGGCGCATCGACGCACCGGCGCTGAGCATTGAGGGTCGCGTGGTGACACTGCATCCAACTGCCATCGATCATCTGGAACCGCTGAATATGACGGTTCCCGGCGATATGTCCTCGGCGGCGTTTCCGCTGGTGGCGGCGTTGCTTGTACCGGAGGCGGCGGTGACGTTGAGCAGGGTGAACGTGAATCCAACGCGCACGGGATTACTGGATGTGCTGGCGACGATGGGGGCGGAAATCACACTGGACAACGTCCGCGAGCAGGGCGGGGAGCCGGTGGCCGATCTGAAGGTGCGTTCTGCGTCGCTGAGCGGGACGGAGATCGGTGGGGCGGTGGTGGTGCGGATGATCGACGAGTTCCCCATCCTGGCGGTGGCGGCGACGCAGGCGCGCGGGATAACCATTGTCCGCGATGCCGCCGAGTTGCGCGTCAAAGAAACCGACCGCGTCGCCGTTGTCGTCGAGGAATTGCGCAAGCTCGGCGCGCAGATCGAGCCGCGCGAGGATGGCTTTGTCATTGTAGGGCCGACGCCGCTGCATGGAGCTGTTGTGGACAGTCACGGCGACCATCGCCTGGCGATGGCGCTTGCCGTGGCGGGGCTGGCGGCGCAAGGCGAGACGGTCATCGAAAATGCCGAGTGCATCACGGATTCGTTCCCCGGCTTCGTTGAGGTGATGACGACTCTCGGTGGACAGCTACAGGTAGAAGCATGACTCGTGAGGCGTGATTTTGACCCTTCGCATCGAGTTTGGGGAGGTGCAGTGAGTTTCGTCATCAATGGGCGCACACAACTTGTCGGCGTCATCGGCTGGCCGGTGGAGCACAGCCTCTCGCCGGCGATGCACAATGCGGCGCTGACGGCGCTCGGCCTGAACTGGTGCTATGTCGCCATGCCGGTGCGTCCCGGCGAGGTGGTCACGGCGGTGCACGGGCTGGCGGCGCTCGGTTTTCGCGGATGCAATGTCACCGTGCCGCACAAGCAGGCGGTGATGGCGGCGTTGGACAGCGTCACACCGGAAGCAAAAGCGCTGGGCGCGGTGAATACGCTTGTCTTCACCCGCACTGCCGAGGGCGCGAGTCATATTGCCGGACACAACACGGACGTGGCGGGCTTCATCGGCGCATTGCGGGCGGGCGGCTTCGAGCCGGCGGGCCGTCGCATCATGGTCGTCGGCGCGGGAGGGGCAGCGCGGGGGGTAGTCTACGGGCTGATGGAGGCGGGGGCGGCGTCCATCACGATCCTTAATCGCACGGCAGAGCGCGCGCAAATTCTCATTGCAGACTTGGCGCAGAGACGCAAAGACATAGAGAGTCGAAAATCCGTGCAGCAGCGAATGACGAATCACGAATCACGACTGATGAATGAAGAATCTCTTACGGCGTTGCCTTTGACGGATGAAACGCTGGTGGAATCGGCGCGGCAGGCAGATTTGCTGGTCCATACCACCACGGTGGGGATGTGGCCGGAAGTCGAGGGGTGCATCTGGCCGGCAGGGACGCCGATCCCGGCAGCTCTGACGGTCTACGATTTGGTTTATAATCCGCTGGAGACGCGCTTACTGCGCCTGGCCCGGCAATCCGGCGCGCGCGCCATCGCTGGGGTGGGGATGCTGGCCCGGCAAGGCGCGCTGGCGTTGGATTTGTGGACGGCGCAGGCGTTGGATGTCAACGAGATTGCGGCGTTGATGCAGCGCGAAGTGGTTAGCAGTTAGCCGGCAGCCAAAAAACTAACCACGACTTGCTGAGGGCTAAAGAGCTACCATTTTAGTCTTTGCCACGGATAGCGTCCAACATCTTGTGGACCCATACACCTTCCGCGGAATTTTCACGCCTGATGGAGAGCGTAGCTCATGTCACGTCTGCCGACGAGAATTAGGACTTACGCAAATTTCCGTTTGTAGTGACGGCTTCAGCCGTTCTTAGCTCCTAAGAGACGCCTGAAGGCGTCACTACAAATCCTCCGCCGCTTGATTCGAGCCAGGCTGGCGTAAGTCCTGTCGCATAGTTGTGGATTAGAGAGTCGTCAGGTACCATTCAGTCATCCTTGCCAGGTGGCAAACGTTACGGAAATAAATTGCTTCGCCAAGTTGACTGGCCTGAATAGATACGTTTTGCGTAAGTCCTATAGAGAGTCGTCAGTTGCAGCATCACAAGACTTCCTGACTACTTGACTACCAGACTACTTGATGACTTGACTCCCAGACTGAATCAAGGAGAGTAACTATTCAGCCACCCTTGCCAGGTGGCGAACGGGACTTGGGGGAGGGTGCATAATAGGTTGACACTTCGGCTATAGGCGCTGGCCCTCTCATCCCCCAACCCCCTTCTCCCCCGCCAGCGGGGAAGAAGGGGGCAAAAGGGGGGTGTGGCGGGCGGCTTCGCCGCCCGCCACACCCCCCACCCAAAATCCCCCTTCCTGGGGGGAAGGGGGGCAGGGGGGATGGGCTTATAGAAACACGCCTATCTCGTCATCCACAAGCACCAGGCATACCGAAATCCACGCCCAACCTGGCATAGGAAATAAATGGCTTCGTCAGGTTTACTAGCCCGAATAGATACTCCGTGCAATCCTGTACTCGTCAGGATGATATTGAACACAACAGCGTGGGATTTTTACCGCCGAGAGCGCCGAGATGGATGCTATTTCTCTGCGTCCTCAGCGTGCTCAGCGGTGGGAACGAATTTAGCCGCACCCGTTAGCCATGCCCGGAGCGGATCGCCAGATCTGCGGTTCTGGCACGCTACGCCGCGGGATCTGACGATCCCTGGCAAGCATAAACTGGGCAGGTATTTACACCGCGCAGGACTGGTAAACCTGACGAAGCAACTTATTCCCTATACCAGGTTTGGCGTAGATTTTGGGTATCTATTCAGGCTCGTAAACCTGACGAAGCCACTTATTCCCTATGCCAGGTTTGGCGTAGACTTTGGTAGGCCAGGTGCTGCTGCATGACAAGATATGCGTGTTTCTATAAACCCATCCCCCCTGCCGAAGGGGCAACCTGTTATGTGCCCTCCCCAAAGTCCCGTTCGCCACCTGGCAAAGGTGGCTGAATAGTTACCCTCCGTCAATGCGCCGTGGTTCTCTGGAACTTTGCGTGGTAAGGGAACAACGGCTCTAGTTTTTGCCCTCAATGCCACGGATTCTGTACTCGTCAGGATGATAGTGAACACAACAGCGGGGGATTTTTACCGCCGCGAGCGCCGGGTTCGCCTTAGGACTTACGCAAATTTCCGTTTGTAGTGACGGCTTCAGCCGTTCTTAGCTCCTAAGAGACGCCTGAAGGCGTCTCTACAAATCCTCCGCCACTTGATTCGAGCCAGGCTTGCGTAAGTCCTGATAAGGTATCTATTCAGGCTAGTAAACCTGACGAAGCCACTTATTCCCTATGCCAGGTTTGGCGTAGACTTTGGTATGCCAGGTGCTTCTGTATGACAAGATATTCGTGTTTCTATAAGCTCATCCCCCCTGCCCCCCAGGAAGGGGGATTTTGGGTGGGGGTGAGAGGGTCATCACCTGCCGAAGGGGTAACCTATTATGTGCCCTCCCCAAAGTCCCGTTCGCCACCTGGCAAGGGTGGCTGAATCTTGACCAGGGTGGCTGAATAGTTACAGAAATTAGAAACTAGAGGGTGGACAACCAGATGGTCAAGAACAAGACAAAAACGTGGATGAGGAAAGGATAGAAGAACGAATCCGTTTCCCAGGCTACCCATCCGAAGGCCGAACCGCCCAGAATACAGCTCAAGGTCTCCAATTCCGGCTTGCTGAGATGCCCGAATGTGAACATGATCGCCTGGAACAAAATCGCCCACGGGCCGATAATGTCCGCCAGGCTAAAAATCAAAAAGCCGCGGAAGAAGAACTCCCAACTGATCAAATCCGAGACCACCCACTGCAGGGTGCCCCAGAATCCGCCGCTCTGCCATAGAGGCGCGTAATACGCCGTGAACTCCGGCCCTCGCGCTGTGAACCACAATATCGGCGCCATCAAAACCCACCCGCCGACCGTGAGCAACAAACCCCGTCGCCATTGCCCCGCGCCCATGCCGTAGTCCCGGAGCGGGCGCCGAAAAATCGCCAACATCAGGAGCGGCACGAGCAAGTACAGCACCCCGGATTGCAGCGGCGGAAAGCGGTGGTAATAATCCAACACCAACGCCAGCGTCGCGTAAATCAGAATGACGACACTCTGCCAGGCCGGATAGGATGTTCTCTTTTTCGACGATAACATAAGCTGATTATACCAGCAGTCCGTGTCAAACCAAATGATAATGTTACCGAAGGGCTACGGTTGAATCAAATGATAATGTTACCGCAGTTAGGCCGCCTCCTTGTATAAAATATAGTCATATAGTGGTCAAAAAGGGTATTCCGGCGACAATACCAGCAACTCAGAAGGTCTGAGCCGCTGATGAACCGGGCAAGACTGCGCCTCTTTGCCGGATGAGGGGGTCAGCACCTATGGCCGCAGTCAGAGACCGGTTCGAGCGTCTTCCCATCATTTGCCCTATACCCCGTCATAAAACGCATCTTGCGGAAAACACCGTCTATGGTATACTCTATCCTATGGTTGACCACTGGCCGAAACGACAACAAAAACGATCGGTTGGTTCTCGGAAAAGGAGTAAATGAAACGTGTTGACAAAAGAAGAAAAGCAAGAAATTATCCAGGAGTACGCCTTAACAGAAGGCGATACCGGGTCGCCCGAAGTGCAAGTGGCGCTTTTGACGCATCGCATCAACGACCTGACCGAACATTTGCAAGTTCATAAGCACGATGAGAGTTCTCGCCGCGGGTTGTTGAAGATGGTAGGACAGCGGCGTCGTCAACTGGTCTATCTGCAGAAAACGGACCTTGAGCGCTACCGCACCCTTATTCAGCGACTCGGGCTGCGCAAATAATCAAGCCCTGGTTCACCGCTCAACCATGCCAAACGAGTAGATGTGAATACCTCATCTACTCGTTTGACTGTATAGAAATTGTGTTTTGTCCTTGCACCGCAGTACGACGTGACGGGCAAGGTTGCCTTAAAAATTCATAAGATCAATCGGTAAGCCCGTGGACTTGTGTTCGCCCGTGGCGAGGGTGGGAATTGGGGTTTGGGGTGCAACGCCGCTTAGCGGTGTACAACAGCCCCCAGTTTCTGACCTTCGACACGGCAAACCGGAATACGAGGCGAAACCGCAACAGGAGGAAACAGTGTTAGAAGAACATGTATTTACAACGATGTTGGGTGATCGCCCGATCACCCTCAAGACCGGCAAGATCGCGCGCCTGGCGGGCGGCGCAGTTGTCGCCCAAAGCGGCGATACGGTGTTGCTGGCGACGGCTACAATGGCCCACACACCGCGTGAGGACACCGATTTTTTCCCGCTCACAGTCGATTTTGAAGAGCGGCTTTATGCCGCCGGCCGCATCCCAGGTTCATTCTTCCGGCGCGAAGGCAAACCTTCAGAACAGGCCACGCTGACCAGCCGGCTCATTGATCGCCCCTTGCGCCCTCTCTTTCCTAAGGATATGCGCAACGATGTGCAAATCATCGTCACCTCACTTTCGCAGGGAGAGGAAGATTACGCCGACATCCTGAGCGTCATCGCTGCCTCCGCGGCTTTGATGATCTCCGATATCCCCTTTGAGGGGCCGGTGGGCGCCGTGCGCATTGGCTATATAGAGGACGCACTGGTCGTCAACCCCACCATCTCCCAGATGAAAAACAGCACTCTGGATTTGCGCGTCGCCGGCAGCGCCGATGCCATCATTATGGTAGAAGCCGGGGCCAATGAAATCAAAGAAGAGCTGATGGTGGAGGCTATGCAACTGGGCCAGCGCTCTTTCCAGAGCGTTATCCAACTCCAAAACGAGATGCGCGCCGCCGTGGGCAAGCCCAAGAGCGACTACCCTTCCTTCAAATTGCCGGACGCCCTCAAAATTCGCGTCGCCGACATGGCGACCGAGCGTGTCCGCGCGCTGTTGGCGACCACGCCGCTGAAAGGCGAACGCATCGCGGCAGTCGATGCCATGCGCGACGACATCAAGGCGCAATTGGCTGCCGAGGCCGAGACAGAGGGCTGGACGGCGGCACAAATCGCCGAGGCTTTCGAGGATGTGCTTAAAGAGATCGTGCGCCGCCGCATTCTGGACGAGAATATCCGCCCCGACGGACGCGACCAACGTACCATCCGCCCGCTGGACGCCGAAGTGCATCTGGTGCCCCGTCCCCACGGCAGTGGTCTGTTCACCCGTGGCGAGACCCAGGTGCTCACCCTGGCGACGCTGGGGATGCCCAACGAGGAGCAGGAGATCGACGATCTCTCCCCTGAAGAGACCAAACGCTACATTCACCATTACAACTTCCCGCCTTACTCCACCGGTGAAGCGTACCCTCTGCGTGGACCACGCCGCCGCGAAATCGGCCACGGCGCACTGGCCGAACGTGCGCTTGTGCCCGTCATCCCCCCCAAGGATGTGTTTCCCTACACCATCCGCGTCGTCAGCGAAGTGATGGCCTCCAACGGCAGCACCTCCATGGCTTCGACATGCGGCAGCACACTGGCGCTGATGGATGCCGGCGTGCCTATCAAGGCCCCCGTCGGCGGCATTGCGATGGGCCTGGTGAGTGATGGCGAGCGCTACCGGGTCCTCACCGACATTCAGGGGATGGAAGATCACCTGGGCGATATGGACTTCAAGGTTACCGGAACACGGGCCGGCATCACGGCATTGCAGATGGACATCAAGATCCAAGGCGTGACCCGCGAGATCCTCAGCGAAGCCCTGGCACAGGCCAAGCAAGCGCGCGAGCAGATCATCGATGTGATCGAAGCCACGATCCCGACGCCACGGAAGGAGTTGTCGGTCTACGCCCCTAAGATGTTCACGACCACCATTGATCCCGACAAAATCGGTGCGCTTATCGGCCCCGGCGGCAAGAACATCCGGGCGTTGCAGGCGGATTACGCGGTCAAGATCGACGTAGAGGAAGATGGCACAGTTTTCATCGCCGCGGCCGGCGGTGATAGCGCACAGAAAGCCCTGCAGCACATCAACGCGATGATGGAGACGCCCCAGGAGGGCAAGATTTACACGGGCAAAGTCGTGCGCGTCGCCGAATTTGGCGCTTTTGTGGAGATCCTGCCCGGTGTCGATGGGATGGTTCACATCTCTCAGTTGTCCGATACCCGCGTCAATCAGGTCACCGATGTGGTCAATGTGGGCGATGAAATCCTGGCTATGATCACCGATATTGGCCCTGAAGGCAAAATCCGGCTGTCGCGCCGGGCGGTCCTGGAAGGCTGGACATTGGAAGAAGCCAAGGCGCAAGATGCGCCGCGGGGCAATTCCGGCGGGCACCATGATAACGGGCGTCGTGAAAGCAGCTCAAATTCCCGCGGAGGACGTCGGCGGTAAAGTTTCATGGTTCTTCAGGGTTTCGCCGGGTCGAAATAAAAAAACAAGGGAAAATATTTCCCATTGCCACGCAAAGTCCCACAGAACCAGTACAATCTGCAAAAGAGAGGAAGACTATGGATAACGAGCCTAAAGTTCAAACCCTCGGTGAAACCGAAAACTATGTCGTCTGGGTCTCCAACGAACCGGAAACTGACGAAGAGGTGTACCACATCGAGTTATCGAACGTTACGCTACACCTGTTTCCCGAAGAATGGGAAGAATTTACGGCCCTGATTATGCAGGCCGTCCGCTAAACAGGCATAGTCGGTACGGCAAAAGAGCACGGAGCACCATGCCGTGCTTTTTTGCCATGGCAAAATATATCCCCATCGGGCATCACTGGATTTTTTGCCCGTTTTTGTGCTATAATAAAGTTACAGCAGCAGTAAAGCGACCCGGGCCATTGACTTCACATTCTGGGTTCTTCAGGATTTCGTGGGGTCGAAATAAGAAACTAGCCACGGATTTCGCGGATTGACACAAAAAGTACAAAAAATCAGTGCAATCCGTGTCATCTGTGGCAAAAACTAGAGCCGTTTTTCCATCACCCCGCAAAGTCCCAGAGAACTACATCCTGTCAGCGGATGGAGCAGATTTGGAGATTAATCTGCTGAATTGGCTCGATAAGGATATTCGTAGGTTAGATGAGAGGGAAGCATCATGGTCGATCCACTAGAAAAGTTTACGCCGGCAGCACAAGAAGTTCTGCGCTTTGCACAAATAGAAGCTACGCGTATGCGCCATGCGACCATTGGTCCCGAACACATCCTGCTTGGCTTAATGCTTGAAGGTGAAGGGATCGCCGGGCGCGTCCTGCGGGATATGGGATTGCGCGCCGTGCAGGCGCAACAAACCGTGGCGCGGCTTTCCAACGCGGCGCCGCTGAGCGGAGCGGAGCCGGAACTACGTCAATCGACTAAAACACTCATTCAGATGGCGATCGATGAGGCCCAGCAGTATCAAAGTACGCTGGTTGACACGCAACACCTGTTGCTGGCATTGCTCCAGCAGCATGAAGGCGTCATCATCGCCGTTCTCACCCAGGCCGGGCTTTCCGTCGAGGCCATCCGCCGGCGGATCGAAAGGCTGACCCAGAGCCGGTCCGCCGAACCGGCCGGACGCAAACCGGTGCCGGCACGCGGCCCGGCGCATGGCCTTCCCCAGGATTCGGTGTTGGCCCATGTCGCCGTGGATCTGACCGCTCTGGCCGAAGAGTCGAAACTCGATCCCGTGATCGGGCGAAACGCAGAAATCGAGCGCGTTATTCAGATTCTCGCCCGTCGCACTAAGAACAACCCGGCGCTGATTGGGGAACCCGGCGTCGGGAAAACCGCCATTGTCGAGGGATTGGCCCAACGCATCATATCCGGCGGCGTGCCCGGCCCCATCCTGGGCAAGCGTTTGATTCAGTTGGACATCGGGGCCATGGTCGCCGGTACGATGTATCGGGGGCAATTTGAAGAGCGGCTGAAGAAAATCCTCCAGGAACTCAAAGGTAGCAACACCATCGTCTTTGTGGACGAAGTTCACATGTTGGTCGGTGCCGGCGCGGCCGGTTCCTCAATGGACGCGGCCAATATCCTCAAACCCGCCCTGGCGCGCGGCGAACTCCAATGTATCGGCGCGACGACGTTGGACGAATATCGCAAGTACATCGAATCGGACCCGGCGCTGGAACGGCGTTTCCAGCCGGTCATGGTGAATGAACCTACCGTAGAACAAACCATCAACATTCTGCGCGGTATCAAGCACACCTACGAATTGCACCACAATCTGCACATCAGCGACGAGGCTCTGCAAGCCGCCGCCCGGCTATCGGCGCGCTACGTACCCGATCGCTATTTGCCGGACAAAGCCATCGATGTGATGGACGAAGGTGCGTCGCGCGTCAAAATGTACAAATCCCCCGTCTCCATCGAGTTGCGCGAAGTCTTTGAACAGCTTCAAGACCTGCGGCTCAAACGTGCCCAGTTGGAAGCACAGAAGAACAGTGGCGAACTCGGTGAACTGAGTAATGAGGAAAAACAGCTTGAAGCCAAGATGGAAGAGCTGCGTCAGCTCCAAAGCGGCGAAGATGGTGGATTAACGGTCTATCCTGAAGATGTGGCGGAGATCATCGCCATGTGGACGGGTATCCCCATGACCCAGATCGCCGAAACAGAATCCCAGCGCTTGCTGGATATGGAAACCGCGCTGCGTCAGTATATCGTTGGACAAGATGAAGCCATCGAGAAAATTGCCAAAGCCGTGCGGCGCGCCCGCGCTGGGCTGAAAGATCCGCGGCGGCCCATCGGTTCCTTCATTTTCCTGGGCCCTACCGGCGTGGGCAAGACCGAACTCGCCAAGGCCCTGGCGATGTTCATGTTCGGCAGTGAAGATGCCCTGCTCCAGTTCGATATGTCGGAATTTATGGAGCGTCACTCTGTGGCCCGGTTGGTGGGGGCGCCTCCCGGCTACGTCGGGTACGATGACGCCGGACAACTGACCGAGGCTATCCGCCGCCGGCCTTATTCCATCGTCGTCTTCGATGAAATCGAAAAGGCCCATCCCGATGCGTTCAATATGCTGCTCCAGATTATGGAAGAAGGCGTTTTAAGTGACGCCAAAGGCCACAAAGTTGACTTCCGCAATACCCTCATCATCATGACCTCGAACGTGGGCGCAGAGGAGATCATCCACCAGAGCCGGCTGGGTTTCACCTTAGAAACGCTGGAAACCGATGCCGAACAGGCTTACAAGGATATGAGCCAGAAGCTCATGAGTAAGCTGCACAAGCTGTTCCGCCCCGAATTTCTCAACCGTGTGGACAGCGTGATTGTGTTCCACGCGCTGAATCACGACGACATCCGCCAAATCGTCCTCCTGGAGATCGGCAAACTGCGTGCGCGCATGCAGGACAACAACCTCAGCCTTATTCTCACCGAGGCCGCGCAGGAGTGGCTCGCTACGCACGGCTATGATCCCGAATATGGCGCCCGTCCGTTGAAACGGTTGATCCAGCAAGAGGTCGAGACACCGCTCTCCGACAAAATGTTGAGCGGCGAATATCAAGCGGGTGACACCGTCGTCGTGGACTGTGATGACAACGGTTTGATTCTGCAACGCACGAGAGAACCGGAATTGATGATCGAGACGCCGTGAGGCGTTCTGCGTCACCGGTGCAGACGGAGCCATCAGGCTCCGTCTGCTATTGAAGGCCCGGGGGCGATGGCGTCCGGCGACGTGGGGCTATGGGAACGCGGATGCGCCTGTAAATAAATCTCCCGCGCGCGGCGCTGGGTCACATTGGCGTAAATCTGCGTCGTCGCTAGGTTCTCGTGACCGAGAAGTTCTTGCACCACCCGTAGATCGGCGCCGCCGTCGAGCATGTGGGTGGCGAAGGTATGGCGCAGCAAGTGCGGCGTCACCGTCTGGTCGATACCGGCGGCGACGCCGGCCTGACGCACGACTTCGTCGACCGAGCGCACCGACAGCCGCTGCCCGAAACGGTTGAGGAACACGGCATTTGTCGCCGGTCGATCCGCCAATTGTGCCGGACGCCCAACGTCGATGTAGGCCCGCAACGCCGCCACCGCCGGGCGGCCCAAAAGGGCGAGGCGCTCCTTGTCGCCTTTGCCGATGACGCGCATCTCCCCAGCCGCCAAATCGACATCACGCAAATCCAGCCCGACCAACTCGGCAACCCGCAGACCTGCTGCATACAGGGTTTCCAGGATGGCGCGGTCGCGCATTCCCGGCGGCGTCGTGACATCCGGGACCGCCAGCAACTGCTGCACTTCTTCGACGGTAAGATAGCGGGGCAAACGGCGCGGTAGACGCGGCGCGTAGACGCGGCGAAAGAGATTTTGTTCCCAGGCAGTGTGGCGCAGGAGATAGTCGCCGAAAGCACGCAGCTCGAAGACCCGCCGTGCGATACTCGCCCGCACATATTCTGCCTCGGCCAATTCGGCGAGATAATCGCGCACCAGGTCACGGGTCAATCCGGCCAGCGTCGTGATGCCCTGTTCGTCACCATAGTCAAGGAACTGCCCGATGTCGGTCCGGTAATTTTTGACCGTGTACGGCGAGGCGTTGTCGTGTTCCAGTGCACTGACGTAACGCTCCAGCCAGTCACGCAACTCGCCCATCGTGTTTTCCCTTTAACAATCCAGTAAGCCTTTAGTCCAGCCGCTGGCTTACGGCTGGCCGGCTTTGAGCTTGTCATAGATGCTCATGATATTCGCCACGTGGAGTCGATGGCTGGCGATGCCCAGGGGGACGCGCTCAAGGCCACAGTCCTCCAGCGGGATATTCCATATCTCTTTGCGGTCGCGTCCCAGACGCAGCATGTTCCGCGCTTTCTTGTACACGCATTCCAGGTAGGTGATGTAACGATCCATGACGATCTGCACCTCGCCGCGCAAAATCACCTCACCGTGTCCCTGAACGATCATCTCGGGGGTCAGTTGTTTGATGAAGGTCAAGGTCTCGATTTCGCGCTCCCAGTCACCATCGGCAATGATCGGAATCGCCATAACCGCATCGCCGGCGATAAGGATTTCTTCTTCTTCCATCAAAACGCCGATGTTATCATCCGTGTGGCCGGGCAGGGAGAGCAGCCGGAAGTTCTTGCCACCCGCGCGCAGTAGCAGTTCCCCGGCGTTGAACGTGATGTTGGGGATACGCAGGACGACTTCCTCGAACGCAGGATCCCCTTGCCGGGCCTCCTTGAGGGAGGCTTCACCGACTTCTAACAGCTTGCGGCGGCATAGTTCGTGCGCGATGACATCTTTACCCTCTGGAAAAGCAAACAAACCATACACATGGTCCATGTGATGATGGGTGAGGATGAAGGAGTGGAAATTCATCCCAATACGGACCTCGAGGAAATGCACGATTTGTTTCGCTTCGTCGGGGAAAGGCAATGCATCGATGATCACGATACCTTCCTGCGTTGCCACAGCGATGGAGTTTACGAGAGCATAGCGATCACTGGTAAAGAGGTAAGTCTCCTCAGAAACCCGTTCCCAATACATATATTCCTCAACTCTGTCATGACGGTGTGTGCCTTTGTACAACCCTTCCACACGAATGGAAAAGTAGGAAAAGGGTTACGCCGATTAAAATGAGCATAACACAAGCGATATGGAAAGTCAAGGTTACTTTACATAACATGATGTATCCTCCCTATAAAAAAGGGTGTCTATTCAGGCCCGTCAACTTGGCGAAACAACTTAGGTTTTGCGCGGATTTTGGTATGCCAGGTGCTTTTAGATGGCGAGATAGGCGTGTTATCCCCCCTGTCCCTCTTCCCCAGGGAAGGGGGGCTTTTTGTAGGCGAGGTCATCCCCTGCAATTTCTGCCGGGTCCGCTCCCCGCTCCCCTGCTCCTCCGCTTGCGGGGGAGAAAGGGCTTGAAACGGGCACAAGGCCCTAGACTACTAAAACTAAATACACCCATATAAAAAACCACGCTTTGTGAAGGAAGCGTGGTTTTTTTATGGAAATAAGACCGGCCCCGCCGTGCCGTGTACCGTTGGCTTTGACCCTGCTGACGCAGGTGGGAGTCCTGCCGAACGATTTCGCCTTGCCCGAAGGCTAACGCGGCCTCGCTCTTGGACAAAGACCCCCTTTTTATCAAAATGTTGGCTCAAAACCCCATATCGGTTTCACGCACACGGCAGGTATGAGCAGTATCTTACCACAGTTTGCACAGAAGGCAAGCCTTACATGCCTGACAACACCCGTCGCATCACGCGCAGCCAGTTTCCTCCCAGGATGGCAGCGACGTCGGAGGCGACATAGCCCCGTTCCGCCAATACGTTGCCGATGGCGCTTAAATCGGCGCTGGAATCTAATCCCTCCGGCACAGCCTCGCGTCCGAAACCGCCGTCGAAGTCCGAACCGATCCCCACGAAGTTTGCGGCGCCGGTCACCTGACAAACATGATCGATGACTTCGGCCACGCGCGCCAGAGGCAAGCGCGCTTCCCCTGAACGCCATGTCCCATCTAGCATCCGGTTGAAGGGGACGACGCCTATCACCCCAGCGTGAGCGGCAATCTGGCGGATGAGGGCGTCGGAAAGCATGCGCGGGCCATCCACAAACGCGCGCGGATTCGCGTGGGTGGCGGCGACCGGCCCAGGATAACGGTCCAATGCTTCCTCAGCGGCCTCTTCCCACAGGTGGCTGAGGTCGAGCAACAGGTTGTAATCGGCCATAGCCGACAGCAGCCGGCGGCCGTTGTCGGTCAACGGGCCGGGGGCGGCGTTACCGCCGGCATAGCGCGTGCCCATCGACCACGATAGCCCGATGCCACGCAGTCCCCGTTCCACCCACCAGCCTACGTCCCCCGGCTCGCGTAGCGGATCCGCGCCCTCCATCACCACGAAGAGGCCCAGTTGGGGGTGGTCAGTCTCCCATGAAGCCAGCACCGCCTCCAGGTCTGTGGTCGTGTTCAAGAGAACCACGTGCTCATTTTCGTCGGCCAGACGCCGGTAATAATCGAGTTGCAGCACGGCGTTGTGATGAGCCTCCTGGGGTGTGTGGTAGACTTGCGGCTCCAGCGAACCTTGGGTCGCCGGAGCGACGAAAATACTGGCGCCTATTACGGCGATCCGTCCTTCCAACAGTGCCGGCAATGTGGTCATGCATGTGCCGGGCGGTGAGCCGGGCGGCGGCGCGGTGGCTTCCAGCCTCCGAATTTCCGCCACCGACTGCAACAAATCACGTCCCAGAACCACGGCATTGTAGGCAAAATCAAGGTGTGCATCGACAAGAATCTGTGTCATTGTTTCCCTCATAGCAAATTTCTGACTTGCTTCAATTTCTCCATAGGAGTATACTCATTTTAAGCCAAAAGGGAGGTCGACTTTATGGAAAAGCAGATTCGGCGCTTGCTCGTCGTCACAGAAGGCCCCAATAAGGGTCAATCTTACGTTTTGCAGGGTATGATCTGTACCTTAGGAAGAACGACCGACAACACCATCGTCATCGACAGTCCGCGTGTCTCGCGCCACCACACGCAGATCCGGCTATTGCCGGACGGTGCGGTTGTCGAGGACATGGGCAGCACAAACGGCACCTGGCTCAACAACCGGCGTCTCAGCGGCCCACAACGGCTTGCGCCGGGCGACATCATCGGCCTGGCCGATGATGTCGCTCTCCGTTACGAGGTCGAAGCAGGAGCACCGATGGAGCGACTTATGCCGGCCATGTCAGGCGCGCCGACGTCGGCCACAAATGACATGTTCAATCTTCCTGCGCCACCTCCGCCACCTGGCTACCAGGAGCGCTATCGGTCCTACGAGGAAACTCCGGCGCCGTCTTTTGCCTCAGTACAACCTGAGCCTTCACCGGTGTCGCCGCCAGACGTTGCTCCGCGCCGCAAATATGCATCCTGGGTGTACATCGTCGTTGCCGTTCTGCTGATCCTGATTCTCGTCTGCGCCGCCGTTGCCATCTACCTGTGGTTTGCGCCGGTCGAGTTCTGGCAAAAGGTGTTTGCCTTTTTCAACATTCCCCTGCCGTGAACCTGCGGCAACACAGTGCCCATTCTTAGGCTTAGGGAAAGGGAGCTTTTTATAGGGGTTTCGAATGCTGACAACTGCTCTTCTGAAAATAGCCACAGACCACCGCTGGTGAACCGCCCCCTTCATGATGAATTCCCTTAGAGGTTATGCTTGTCCCTCACCCGCCGCCCGGTACACTTCACGTAGTGGAACACCGTGCTCTTCTGCCAGGCGACGGCAGTCTTCGTATTCCGGCGCGCGCTTCGTCGTGCCGTCGGGCAGTTCGGCTACTTTGATGTGCACCGGGCCGTAGGGCGTGTCCACATGCTCAATGGCGCGCGGGAGAGCGTGGCGGACCACGGTCTGCTCGCGGATACCCAGAGTGGTGGTCTCCGCAAAGAGGATGGCCGTCATTGCCGGCACATCGTCAGGGTAACAGAGGACGCCTAGCAGGGTGGCGGGACGGTTCTTTTTCATCTGGATGGGGGCGAGGAAAACATCCAGCGCGCCGGCTGCGAACAGTTTCCCCATCACGTACTCGTAAATCTCCGGGTTGAGATCGTCGATGTTCGTCTCCAGCAGCGAGAGTGTGGCAACGGGAGCGGAGGCAGTGACGCCGGGGGGATTGGAGGATGGGGAGACGGCATGGGGGTGATCATGGGGATGCTCATGGTTGTGGGGATGAGGATGCCGTGATTGCGGTGGAGGGGTGGAGACAGATTCGCCAATGAGCAGCCGGATCACGTTGGGGATGGGCAAATCGCGCGATCCCGCGCCGTAACCGAACGTCTCCAGTGTCATCGGCGGGATGGGACCGAAGGACGATGCCAACGAGGTAAGCAGTGCAGCGCCGGTCGGCGTGACGGTCTCCATCTCCAGCGGCGAGCCGACGATCGGCGCGCCCTTGAGCAGCGCCAGGGTGGCGGGAGCAGGCAAGGGAATCTGTCCGTGCGCGCCATGGATAAAGCCGCGTCCCAGAGGCAACGGAGACGCCACAACCTGCTCGACACCCAGTTCGTCCAACCCCACCAGCGTGCCGACGACATCGACGATAGTATCCACACCGCCCAGTTCGTGCAGGTGCACGTCCTCCAGCGTCATCCCGTGGATGTTTGCCTCGACCTCGCCCATTCTGTGGAAGATGGCGACGGCGCGTTCCTTGATCGCAGGCGCGAGGGTGCTGTCCATGACGATCGCTTCGATGTCTGCCAGATGCCGCTCCGGCACATCGTCGGTGACGAGCACATCGACCTTCGTCGCCGTGAAGGCATTTTTGGCGACACGACGGGCGCGCAACTCGAAATCGGCCCGCGGCAGCGCGCCCAATCGCTCGCGCAGAGTCTCCAGCGGCAGTCCGGCGTCAACCAGCGCACCCAAAATCATATCGCCGCTCGCTCCGGCGATGCAGTCAAAATAGGCGATTTTCATTGTCTTCTCCTCACGCGCACGACATCTCAACAGCCACGTACTACTTGACGCGGCGCACGGAGTGCGTCGGTCGGATGCCATAGGAAGCTACTGTACTCGAGCTATGCTGTCCAGCCTGAAGGCTATTTCTTGCTCGAAAGACGAGTAGTGTTATTTCATCACAATGGGCAAGTCAACCACAAATACATCTGGGAACAGCGGAATTTGAGCAGCGAAGAGAGCCGCTGAAACATTTTTTTGCTCCTTTCGAATATGGATATGGATAAACTGCTTGATTTTGACTATCATCTCCCAACATGGGCCGTTAAGCAACATAGGTTAGAAGCCATGTTAGGCGGTGACCACCTATGACGTAGCTCCTTACTGCTGAACGGCGGTCGGCACTGCCTTCACGTGCAGGGCCGGTAGTATCGCCGACACTATCTGCGAAGCCACCCGCCATTCGTCCATACAACGCAAACCCCTTCGCCAGCCGTGCCGCCGAAGACGGCATCGGCTGAAGCGAATTGTTAGCCCGCCGCACGTTTCCCGGGGGACAGGGGAGCGTCCCCCCTTTGTGCCTTCTCTGACATCTTCGCAATGAGGTAAGTGATCACCACTCCCAGGTCATAGATGTCAAGGACCCCATCCATATTTGGATCTTTCAAGTCAAGTGTGCCTTGCATCTCATGCACTCGATACGCCAACTTGAGGAATTTGGAGAGGGCCAGCTTCGGGATGTCATCCAACCGCTCAGACCCGTACCATTCGAAGATGTCCCTATTCCCCTTGCTTGAATTGCACACCTTGCACGCACAAACACAGTTGTCAGGTGACTCAAGGAGAGCCGCAATCCTGGGGTCAACACCCGCTCTGGAGATAGGGATAATATGATCGGTGCTCAGACTACTCGTAGCTCCACAGTAAACGCAAACCCTTCCCTTCTCCAGCTCTTTCTCGTAATCTCGTACTGATGAAGACCAGTTCATTTCACCTGATTCGAGTTTTTTGTAGCGAGAAACCACAAAGCCATAGTTGCCCTCAAAACCGGCAGCTTTGGCAATGAGTTGAGCATACTGCCAGTAGATAAAGCGACGCACAGTATCGACATATTTCGGAGGCTTAAGAGGCATATCCAGCTCCTTTGATCTGCGTGATCCCTGCCTTCGGATTGGCAAGCGGACAGTTTGCGGTTGAGCCGATTGTGACCGGACGCTACAAGCTGTATTATACATCATACACCAACTTTGTCAGCAAAGTTGGAAAAAAACGTGGCGATAGCACGTCGGCTACCCTCGCCAGTTCAGGGCTTACGCAAGTAAGGGCGGCTGAAGCCGCTACTACAAGCCGCTACTACCAACGGAGATTTGCGTAAGCCCTATATACTTGTCGTGCAGACCGTGCGGGATGTCGCCGGTCTCCCGCGCAGCATACCTGACATTCAAACGGAGGATAAGGAATGGGAGAAAGAACATGGCACGTCGTCAGGCGGTATCTTAACTTGCCGGTGCGGAATGGCGCCGAGAAGCGCGTGATGCGCTTTATCGTGAATGGCGAGGAAGTGCGCCGCTTCGACATTGAACTGGCCGAGGGGGATGCGGATTTCTGGGTCTACGCGGACCTGACGCCGTTCCAGGACGCCCGTCTCACCGTGATGGCGGACGCTGTGGACGATGAGGCGCTGGCGGCGCTCACTCAGAGCGACACGCCGGTGGAAATGGACGACCTCTACCGCGAGAAATATCGCCCGCAGTTTCACTTCTCCTCGCGGCGCGGGTGGAACAACGACCCGAATGGGTTGGTCTTCTACAACGGCGTGTACCACCTTTTTTATCAGCACAACCCTTACGGATGGGGATGGGGCAATATGCACTGGGGACATGCCGTCAGCCGTGACCTCGTCCATTGGGAGGAGGAGGGCGATGTGTTCTACCCCGATCACCGGGGAACGATGTTTTCCGGCTCGGCCGTCGTGGACTGGCAAAACACGACCGGCCTCCAGGAGGGCGATGATCCACCGCTGGTCTGCATCTACACCGCCGCCGGTGAGCCATACACGCAATGTCTTGCCTACAGCGTCGACGGCGGCAAAACGTGGCGGAAATACGCCGGCAATCCCGTTCTGGGGCACATCGCCGGGTACAACCGCGATCCGAAAGTCATCTGGCATACGCCGAGCCGGCAATGGGTGATGGCGCTTTATCTGGTCGACGACTATGCGTTGTTCGGCTCGCCCGATCTCAAGACGTGGCACAAGCTGTGCGACGTCCACCTCGGCGACGCGACCGAGTGCCCCGACTTTTTTGAGCTGCCCGTGGACGGCGACCCGACAAACACCCGCTGGCTCTTCTGGGGCGCGAACGGCAGCTATGTTCTAGGTAGCTTCGACGGCGCGACGTTCACGCCGGAAACCGGTGTGCTGCGCTATGGCTGGGGCGGCGATAGCTACGCCGCGCAGACGTGGAGCGATGCGCCGGACGGCCGGCGCATCCAGATCGCATGGCTGCGCGTCAACCTGCCGGGCATGCCGTTCAACCAGGCGCTGACTTTCCCCGGCGAATTGACGCTGCGCACGCTGCCGGAGCCGGGGGTCTGGCGTTCCCCTTGGAGTGGGGGTGTGCGACTGTACAGTTGGCCTGTGCGGGAGATCGAATCTCTGTACCGACGGGCGCATCACCGGCAGAACGTGGCCCTCGTGCCGGGGCAGAACGTCCTGGACGGCATGACAGGTGAGCTGTTCGATATTCATGCCGAATTGGAGCCGGCGGCGGCGACTGCCCTCGACTTTATCCTGCGTGGCATTCCGCTGCACTACGATGTGGTGCAAGAGACGCTGTTATGTGAAGGTCGCACTGTGCCGTTGCCGCTTGTGGAGGGCAAACTGCGCTTGCGCTTCCTGGTGGATCGTGCTGCGCTCGAAATTTTCGGCGCGGATGGCCTGGTGGCGTTGCCCCTCGGTGTGATTCCGCCCGACGGCGACCGGACCTTATGCCTTTGTGCCCAGGGTGGGGCGGCTATGCTGCGGACATTGGCCGTCTACGAGCTGGAGTCGGCGTGGCAACCATGCCGGTGACGGAATCGGTGGGGACTCGCGCACAGTCGAGGCGCGAGTCCCCACCTGGTGGGGAGCGGTGTCGCTTTTTTCTCCCCCCGGAACGTTTAGGCCATCCCCGCGCGCGCGTTTTCGGCGGCGGCGACGCGGATCCCCTCGGCCTCGTTGACGCGGCTGAGGAGAATGATGCCCACGATGAAGAACACGATCAGCGAGATAATGCTCAGACGGCTTGACCCCATCCATTGCCCGATGATGCTGAAGAGCAACGGTCCGGCGATCCCGGCGAACCTGCTGGACACATCGTAAAAGCCGAAGAATTCTGCACTGCGAGCTTTGGGTGCCATCACCCCGAACAAACTGCGGCTGAGCGCCTGAGTGCCGCCTTGTACCATCCCTACGCCGAAAGCCAGCGCCCAGAAGTGCCACGGTTGACTCATGAAGAAACCGCCCACCATCAGCACAGCATACCAGCCCAGGCCCACCATAATCGAGCGCTTGGTGCCCAACTTATGGCTGAACTTGCCGAAAAGCAGCGAGAAAGGAATCCCCACGAACTGCGTCACCAACAGGGCGCCGATCAGGTCGATCATCCCAATGCCGATTTCCGCGCCGTAGATCGTCGCCATCTTGATCACCGTGCCGATGCCGTCATTGTAAACCCAGAAGGCGAGCAAGAACTTGAACAGCTCACCGTACTTGCGGATTTCGCGCATAGTCTGGGTGATGCGTTGGAAGCTGGCACGCACTGGATTGATGCCTGGGCCAAGCCCCTCCGTGTTGGCGGCCGGTTCGGGAACGTGTCGCAGCAGCGGTAGCATAAACACGGCCCACCAGACCGCTACAGTGAGGAACGACAGGCGCGATCCCAGAGTGCTGTCTTTCCAGATCACCATAATCATCACAATGTTAATGGCGAGCAGAATACCACCGCCCAGATAGCCGAGTGCGTATCCTTTGGAAGAAACGTAGTCGATCTCATCCTCGTTGGCGATGTGTGGCAAGAGGGCGTCGTAGAAAATGTACGAGGCCGCCAGGCCAACCGATCCCAAGAAGAACAAGATCAGCGTCGGCCAGACCATCCCCTTGTCCATAAAAACCAACAGGGCGGTGGCGAAGATGCCGATCCCGGCAAATGTTGCCAGCAGTTTCTTCTTGCTCCCCATATAATCGGCAATGCCGCCCAGGATGGGGGCCAGCAGCGCCGAGACCAGCAGAGCTATAGAGTTGGTGTACCCCCAATACACGGTGGGCAGATTGCCGGTCAAGTTGGCCCCGATGACCTGCTCGAAGAAGACCGGCAGGACGGCCGCTTCAATCGTTGTCGAAAAGGCCGAACTGCCCCAGTCGTACATACACCAGGCGTTGATCATTTGACGTTGCGCAAACTTTTTCGCGGACTCGACAGGGTTCATGATGAGGCTCCTTTCATGCGGATGTTCTATTTTTGTATCTATTCAGGCTAGTCAACCTGGCGAAGCAACTTATTCCCCAGAGCAGGTTTGGCGCTGATTTTGGTATGCCGGGCGCTTTTGGATGGCGAGCCAGGCGTGTTTCTATCAGCTCATTCCCCCTGCCCTGGGGAAGGGGGGCTTTCTGATGGTCGAAGTGTCAATACATTATGCACCATCTCCAAAATCCTATCCACAACCCGGCAAGGGGGGGCTGAATAGTTACCTATTTTCTGTCATGGGCAGGGTGAAGTAGAAGGTACTCCCTTGTCCCACTTCGCTTTCAACGCCCACCCCCCCATTGAGTTTTTCGGCAATGCGTTGCACAATGGATAGTCCCAGGCCGTATCCCTTCACGTTGACTTGATCGAGCCGGGTGAAGGGCGTAAACAGCCGGCCTTGCTCTTCCGACGTCAGTCCTTTGCCGTTGTCGTGGACCCAAAAGTACGCATACCCCTCGGGAAGCTCGCGCGCGCCCACTTCGACGCGCGGCGGTATCCCCCCATACTTGATGGCGTTGCTGATGTAGTTGACGAAGATCTCCTCGACCCACGGCTGGTAACTCACCACCGTCGGCCAGAAATCGGGCGTAATGATCTCGGCGTTACTCTCGATGATGGCGTCGGCAAGACGACGTTGAATGTTCTGCATCATGTCGGCCAGATTGAGATCCTCGGTGGGTACCTCATCGACTTTCCGCACGCTGGCTAATAGCAGCAGTGCATCCACAATGTTGGCGATTTTACGTCCGTTCTGGGCGATGATGCTGCAATAATAGGAGAGCTTGTCCATAGAAATTGTATCATAACGCTTTTCCAAGAGATCGCTGAAGCCGATGATGGAGGACAAAGGCGATTTCAAATCATGAGCCACGGTATGCGCGTAGGCGTCCAACTCTTCGTTGCGCTTTTCGAGTTCGAGCGTGCGTTGGAGTAAGCTCTCTTGGGCGCGCTGGCGTTCGCCGATCTCCGCGCGAAGTTCAGCGGTGCGTTCTTCAACCAGGTTTTCAAGGTGGAGGTTGATTTTGGAGAGTTCGGCGGTGCTTTGAGCGATGAGCTGTTCGACCACTTTTGACGGCAGCGCGACGGCAAAGGCAAAGAAAATGGGGATGACAATATCGGTAGGTGGAAGTCGATAAGCGATGCCGAGGAGCAAGATGATAACCGACGTCATAGTAGCGTATTGAATGGCAGGACGAAATCCTAAAACCAAGCCCAATGTGAAAATACCTATGTGAAACATAAAGGGGATGGTGACATCGTATTCTATCTGGGTCTGAAGCACATAGAAAAAAAGCCCGGTTATACAGGCCATTGCTAACCAGGCAAACGTGAGCATCGTGCGATGTAAAGACACGGGGAGCTTCTTAAGGGAATAGAGGGCGGCGACTCCAATAGCCAGGGTGAGGGTGATATAGATCCCGTCGACAGGTTCTGCACGAGTTATCCGGACGATAACATGGAGAACTGTGCCTAGAGTGGTGAATAAGGCATATCCTATGAGTATCCACCGCGCGGCGTTGACGCGGGCTTTTTCTCCGGGCAGGGTCTCCATATTTACTATTCCCAATACCTCCCGGATTTGGTAACGACGCCGGCCTCGCGTTCCTCGTCGTAGACCTTCCACCATTTTTTGACGACCTTCTGCAGTTGCTGATCCTCGAAGGCGCTGCGAAATGCGGCTTTTTCCTGCTCGGTAAGGTCGCCATAAGGGCAGGTGGCAAACACAGCTTCAAGCCCTTGTGCTTCCACTTCCTTCACAAAGTTGCGGGAAAGGAAGACTTGCCCCGCCAGCCACAGCATATCCTGATGACCTTTTAACATGATACTCCTCTCAAATAGATATAGGGTGTCGTTCCATCTCGGTAGGAACGGCGTATATTTCTATTTTATGCCGATCTGCATTTTACGCCAGAAAGCGACCGTTGCTTTGGAAAATCACATGGAACTATTCAGCCGCCTTTGCCAGATTGCGAACGGGACTTTGGGGATGGTGCATAATGTATGGACACTCACAGTATAGGACTTACGCAAATTTCCGTTTGTAGTGACGGCTTTAGCTGTTTTTAGCTCCTAAGAGACGCCTGAAGGCGTCACTACAAATCCTCCGCCGCTTGATTCGAGCCAGGCTTGCGTAAGTCTTGATTACAATATATTGTATGCGGATAACAGTCAGGAAGATGACGCCTGGCGTGCTTCATGCAACCTGCGCGACTTCACTACGTAGAAATACCAGTACAGTCATTTTTTATGGCAAAATCTTGGTCAGCAGATTGTAAAGGGGAACATGGAAACCACAGCTTTAGTCGAAGTGCAAAACCTTTTCAAACGTTATACGGCCGACAGCCCTTATGCTGTGGACGGTATCTCGTTCACGATTCATACAGGTGAGCTGTTCAGCCTGCTCGGACCGAACGGTGCGGGCAAGACCACCGCCATCTCGGTCATCAGCACGCTGCTGCGGCCTACGGCAGGTGCGGTGCGTGTGGACGGCTACGACGTGCAACGCGATCCTATGGCCGTGCGCCGTGTCATCGGCGTTGTGCCGCAGGAGTTGGCGCTCTACGACGATCTGACGGCGCACGAGAATTTGCGCTTCTGGGGTGAGATGCGCGGATTGCACGGCGCAGAGCTGCAGAGCGAAATCGCCGCAAAGCTGGCGCTGATCGAATTGACCGACCGCGCTAAAGACCGCGTGGGGACGTTCTCCGGCGGCATGAAACGCCGTCTCAACCTGGCGGTGGGGCTGCTGGGCAACCCCAAACTGCTCATGCTCGACGAGCCGACCGTCGCCATCGATCCACAAAGCCGGCGCTACATCCTCGACTGGGTCAAAAAGCTGCGGGAGCAGGGCGTGACGATCCTCTACACCACCCATTACATGGAAGAGGCTCAGGAATTGAGCGACCGCATCGGCATCATCGACCACGGGAAGCTCATCGCGTTGGGGACGTTGGCCGAACTGATTCAACTTGTGGGGCAGCACGAAACATTGCGTCTGCAACTGCTGCAAGAAGCAGGCGGCGCGGAGTTGGCGGCGTCGCTCCAATCCCTGGAAGGCGTCATCCAGGCCAGTGCCACCGATGGCGAAGTCCTCGTCAACGTGACCTCGGCGGAGGCAACCCTGGCGTCCATCATCAGCACGGCGACCGGCCTGGGCTTGAGCGTGCGCACCATTGACATCCGTGAGCCGAACCTGGAAGCCGTTTTTCTGCATTTGACCGGCCGGGCGCTGCGGGACTGACGAGGACGTATGCGTAAACTGATGGTCCTGGCCTGCAAAGAAGTGTTGGTAACATTCCGCGATGTGGGCGCGCTGGTGATGATGTTAGTGACGCCGCTGGCGCTCACGCTGGTGATGATGGCCGCGTTTGGCCGTGGAGGCAGCACCCCCCTCTCCGCTATTCCCGTCTTGTTGTTGAATCGGGATACAGGCGCCTTGGGGGAGGCGCTCACGGACATTTTTTTCTCACCGTCGCTGGGCGATTTAGTGGCGCCGACGCTGGTGGAAGACGAGGCCGCGGCGCGGGCGCGTGTGGAGGCCGACGAGGTCGCGGCGCTGGTCATCATCCCGACAGATTTCAGCGCGCGTGTCTTCCCCCTGGCTACGCGCGCACAAGCGCTTGTCGGCATGGATGTGACTGCCTTCTCGCCTGCCATGTCGTTGACGCCGGAGCAGATGGCCGGTCTGGCACAGGCCTTTCTGGAGAGCCAGGCCCCCGCCGCTCCGGTGAGCGTCGAAATTTACGCCAGCCCCAACTGGCGTATCAGCACGCTGGTGGTCAAGGCCATTGTCAGCCAGGGCCTGGAGCGGCTGAACATTCAGATCGCCGGGATGACCAACATCGTCTCGCGGCTGGTGGCGGGGACGCTCCAGGCAAACTCTTCTGCGGCGGATGCGGCAACGACGATAGGGGCGGTGTTGGCAGAGACTGTCGACCAGGAGACCGGCGACGGCGCCGCTGACGCCGATTTGCCCATCAAACTGCACATAACGTCGACGACGGGGCGGGGCTTTAGCTGGCTCGACTATTACGCTTCGAGCATGGCGGTGCTATTCCTGATGTTCACCGTGACCTCCGGCGGACGCACCTTGTTGGCGGAACGGCAGCGCGGCACATTGCCCCGCCTGTTGATCTCCCCTACCTCTGCCCTCACCGTTCTGCTTGGCAAAATGGGCGGCAGCGTGCTGACCGGCATCCTGCAAATGCTCATCCTGTGGGGGGCGACCACACTCATCGGTGCGTACTGGGGGAATCCAGGCGGTGTGCTGGTGGCGATTGTATCGCTTGTGATGTGCGCGTCCGGTGTCGGCGCGCTCATTTCCGCGTGGGCTACTACCCCCGGACAGGCCGGCGCCATCGGATCGGCGGTCACGTTGATCGGCGCCGCGCTTTCGGGCAGTTTCTTCGTCCGTTGGAACCTGCCGCCGTGGGTGCAGTATCTCAGCCTCGTCACACCGAACGCCTGGGGCATTGAAATCCTCTCGCGTTTACAGGCCGGACGTGCTTTGACCGCTCTCCTGCCCTGGCTTGGGGGGGTGCTGGGGTTAACCCTCGTCTATTACGCTGGAGCATTGGTGGGATTTCGCCGCCAGTTCAGATAATCGCACAGTCATGTAATTGTGAGTTTGGCAGTCAGGGCAACAAAAGAACGCAACTATTCAGCCACCCTTGCCAGGTGGCAAATGGGACTTTGGGGAGGGCACATAATAGGTTACCCCTTCGGCAGGTGCTGACCCTCTCATCCCCCAACCCCCTTCTCCCCCGCCAGCGGGGAAGAAGGGGGCGAAAAAGAGGGGGTGTGGCGGGCAGCGAAGCTGCCCGCCACACCCCCACCTAAAATCCCCCTGCCTGGGGGGAAGGGGGGCAGGGGGAACCTGGCATAGGGCATAAGTGGCTTCGTCAGGTTGACTGGCCTGAATAGATGCCAAAAAATTATGTGACTCAAGACTCCAAGACTCTTTCTCAAGACTTTTTCTGAGGAGCTACCATGTACCGTTTGTGGGGTTTGATCCGCACGGACTTTTTGCGCCGGTTTGATGGGCCGATAGCGTGGGTGTTTTTCCTGCTCTTGCCGTTCCTATTCACGGCTGCTGTCGGCGCCGGTCTGAGTGGAATGATGGACGATGCGCCGGCGGAAGAGGTGCGTGTCGCGTTGGCGGTGATCCGGCGCGACGAAGGTCCGTTGGTGGACGCGCTCTTGGCGGCGTTGGCGGACGTGAACTTCGATGTGGAAGTGGTGGACACGTTTCCTGACGATGCCTTCGGCCTGATCATCCCGGCAGAGTTTTCCGCGCGCTTGCTGGCCGCTGAAGAGGTCGAGCTTACTTTGCACGTCCGCAGTGACAGCAGTGACACGCCGGCCGTGGAGCAAGCGGTGCGGGCGGCGATTGGACGGGTAGGGAGCGCAGCGCTTGTCGCTCAGGCGGGGGTGGAGCAGGCACGCACGGCGGGGCTGGTGACGACGCCGGAAGAAGAAGCTGCTTTTTTCTCGGGGCTGTTGCTTGATACACTTGCCGCCGTGGAAAACCCTGCGGCTGTGACCCAAATTGTCTGGCCGGCCGGCGTGACGCTGGAGACCGACACACAGAACATGGCGAACAGCGCGGAGCATGCTTCGGCCGGGCAGATTGTCACCTGGGTGCAGATCACCCTGCTCGGCGCGGCGGAAGTGCTGGTGGACGAACGTCTACGCGGCACACTCAGGCGCATGCTGATTATGCCTACATCGCGCGCGCTCATTCTGGGCGGCAAAGTTTTGGCGACGGTGCTCGCGGGTCTGTTGCAAATCGCCATTCTGCTTGTCGGCGGCGCGGTGGTGTTCCATGTAGGGTGGGATAAGGCGCCGCTGGCCGTGGCGGCGATCTCTGTCGCGTTTGCCTTGGCTATAGCGGGAATGGGATTGCTGTTGGCAACCTGCGTGAAAACCGGCGGACAGGCCAGCAGCGCTGTGGTGGGACTGTCGCTGATCATGGCGGCTGTGGGCGGCGCGTGGTTCCCCTTGGAAATCACGCCGCCGTTGTATCGCCAGATTGTGCAAATTCTGCCTTCGACCTGGGCCATGCAGGCTTACGAAGACATCCTGGCGCGCGGCGCAACGCTGGGCGATGTGCTGCCGGCCGTCGGTGTGCTCCTCGGTTTTGCGATTGTGTTCACCGTGATCGGCGTGTGGCGTTTCAACCACTACGAGTGATTGACAAATTTTGGCCCTGTGGTATCATCTGCATCGTTCTGGGGGCGTAGTGTAGTGGTTAACATGTCGGCCTGTCAAGCCGAAGATCGCGGGTTCAAGTCCCGTCGCTCCCGCAGCTTCTCCAGCCGAGGCTAAAGCCAGCGGCTGAATCCACTAAGCCCTGCGGGCTGGCCGCTCGGCTTCAGCCCGCAGTTGGTTTGGCCCACTCCGATATGTTGTGGACGGCGGTTTCATAACCGATTTGTATCAACTGTTGATAGTTTTGGAAGTCCCAGATCGGCGTTGCTGTGGGGCTACGCAGTTCGATGCGTTGGACAGGCACACCGCGGGCCTCGGCCAGGGCCGTCTCCAGTTGAACATACCGCCGGCTCACGGCAAAAGCGAGTTTCCCCAGCAACGGGTTCAATCCAGGGGAACTCTCTGCCGTAGTGTTCGGATCGTCCAGGTCGAGGGCGATGATCTCCGTGGCCCCCATGCTCAAGGCGGGTTCGATGGGCAGGTTGCTGAGGGCGCCGCCATCCACGATGTATTGACCGTTATCCTCAACCGGCGCGAACCAGGGCGGCAGAGCGATGGAAGCTAACAACCCCTCCAGGACCGATTGTTCGGGGTCTCGGCCATAAATCACCGGCCGACCGGAGGTCAGGTCAGCGCCGACCAGGCCCAGGCGAACGTGATTCAGTTGCCCAAAGCGTAGGTCGGGGGTGATGCCGGCAGCGATGAAGAACTCGGCTACGCGGCGGCTGCCGTGATGGTTGGGGCGTCCGGACAAGAGGCGCAAGGTTAGCCGGGCGAGGCGGGGATCCATCAGGTTGGAAGCCGCCATTTTCTGGTAAGTCTGTTCCACAGCCGCTAAGCCGGCCTGGTTGACTCCCCAGAGCGCCAGGCCGGTCGCGTTAGCGGCCCCAATGGAGGTGCCCACCAGCAGATCGGGTTGGAAGCCGGCTTCCAGCAAGGCGCGAATGGCGCCGACTTGCAGTGCGCCGCGCGCTCCGCCACCCCCCAAAACGAGTGTTACGCATTTCTTCATGGTCACTTCTCGGTCCTCCCGGCGAAGGTTGCAGTCCTCATTCTCATCTTGCGGTGGATGAAGCAGGCGCGGCTATCTGCAGGTCGAGTAAACTCGGCAAGGGGGCGATGCCTCCGTCTTTTGCTGCTGGTGCGCGATGCACGTAATGGGTTTCCCAAATGTTGTGGGTCAGAGCTTCATACTCCGCATCATATTGCGCCAGCCCCTGGGCGTACTCCGGGTCTGCCAACGCTGCAGCAGCATTCACGTCAATGGGGTCAGGCTCGTGTTCCATAATGAGGCGTTGGAGGTCGGCATGATGGTCGCGGTTGGGACAGGGCATCAGACCATTCCCATTTTTGTTTTTGTAATTGAATTGCCACTGACGCAAGCTGTGGAAAAACGGATCCGCCCACACATCGTTGAGGGTTTTGCCCTGGGCGTAAGCAGTGTTGATGTTGAGCGGCGAATAGGGCAAAAAGACACACGGGCTGATGGCACCATTCCAATCGATGTAGAAATAGCCGCCATTGCCATGCCCGCCGGCCGATAAACAGCCGTCGCAGGCCGTGCCGTGATTCCAGAAATCGGCTATGAACATCCGGCGCGTGCGGATAATTTCCCACGAGCGGCGCCACATCCACAGGCGTTGTTGCGGGGTGGGCATCAAGTCGAGGGTGAACGAGCGTCCGATGGGCATGTACTGGAAAAGCCAGGCAAACAAGGCCCCTTGCTGCTGGAAGAAATCAATGAACTCATCCGAGAGGATTTCTTCGGCATTGTAGCGAGTGCCTGTCAGGGAGATGCCAAAGGGGATGCCATCGTGGCGTAGCAAGTGCATCGTGTTGACCACTTGATCGAAGATTCCTTCCCCGCGGCGGGCATCGGTGCGTTCTTTCCAGCCTTCGACGGAAATGGCCGGCAGCAGATTGCCGGTCCGCGCCAGGCGTTGGCTGATTTCTGGGGTGATGAGGGTGCCGTTGGTATACATCAGGAACATGCAATCGGCATGGCGCTCGATGATGTCCACAATGCTTTTGCCCTCTGAGCGATAGGCGAAAGGTTCGCCGCCGCTGATGACGAAGAAGCGCGCTCCCCACAACGTTTTGGCTTCGGTGATAATGCGGTCGACCGTGCTCCAGGCCAGGTTCCTGGCTTTGTCGTCGGAGTCGGCATAGCAGCCGGTACAATGTAGATTGCAGGCCTTGCCCGGGCTGATGACGAGAAAAGACGGCGCTCCGATGCCATACTGTTCCTTAAAAAGGTGTATCATCTGTTCCCGGTTGCCTTGTCGCAGGAACAAGGTCTTCACCAGGATTTGGATGGCGGCGCGCAGTGCGGCCTCGGAAAGATGGTTTTCCACCAAAGCGCGCTCGATGGTGCCGACAATAGCCAGACTCATCGCGGTGCGATCATCGGCAATGCCAGGCAGGTAGTTAGGATCGGAGCGGGTGTGTTCCAGATTGGTAAGCATGTGTTTTTCGATCCTGTTGACGATGTGGCGGCGCAGCGTCTCGTTTTGGGCCAGCTTAGGCCCGTGACTGACCAATACATCGGCGGCGATGTTGATCGCCTTTTCCTGGATGGGAGTTATTGTTATCATGGTTATGATTCCTCCTTCTGTTAAGAAGGCCCGGCTCTGTCTCTGTCTCTTGGACCAAAACCGGGCCACTTGATGGATAAAACAGCGCACGTTCTTTTTGCGCAAGGCATCCCGCCATCGTATACCCTTATCCAATCTCTGTGTTGGGTTCTGGCGCCTCCTTCCCCGGGGTGCCTTTATTTTCCGGGCTATCGGATTGATCGGAAGTTTCTTTGCCGCCATCTCTTTCTGACTCCAGGCCGGTTGTGGTGGCGAGTTTGTACCGACGGAGAATATCGTCGCTTAACCATTTCAAAAGGCGTTCCGTGAGTAGACCGTGCATGGAGTTTCCTTGTCAACTTATGGTCAGGTTGCCAGGGCTGTCCTGATGAGCCGTATAGCCTGTTCGAGCTTGGCATTGCATGCCGTATAATCCGCTTTGACCTCGGCGATACGCTCTTCGGTTGTGGTCCTTTGCCGTTCATTCGCCTGCTTCATTTGCTGACGCATGATATCGATCTTCGTGGTCATCTCGCCGATGAGGTGCTTTTGTCTGGCCTCAACCTGGGATTGCAGGGCGGCTAACTTCTCCCGGACATCTTTGATTTCCCTTTGTAGTGCCGCCTCGTTTTCGGCGCTTACCTGCGCCAGCTCTTGCTTGAGCTGCTTTAGCTCGATATCACAGGCGGCAGATTCACGGGCCAGCAGGTCTTCGACGATCTCGAAACGCCGGCAGCGGAAGACAACTCCCCCCAGTTTCCTCAGTTTTGTATTCACCGGCGTTGTCCATGTTTCCTGCACTTCTGCCAACACCGCAGCTTTACCGGGGGGGAGTGCTTGCACTATCTCATCCAGAAAACCGATATCAATCCCTGCCCTGGTCAGATGGAAAATCAGCCTGGTCAGATCATCGGCCGTGTCTCCACGGGTGGGCTTGAGCGAGCCTGTAAGCATACCCTGGATGCCCTCGATCAACATCTCAAGGGTGGCACCGGCGGACCCTGCGCCAGGGGTTTGTCTGACACGGCATGTTTTGGCGGAGCCTCGCACCAGCACTGCGCTCGCATAAAGGGTGATGGCGCCGTCTTTGTGCAGGTCTTCGAGTGCGTTTAGCCCCGCATAAGCTAATGACTCGGAGTCGAAAACTGCTACCATCATCTTGTTCATCATAGGCCCCTCAATCTGTCTTGCTAGTACAACGCGGCATAAATCCCTCCCCAGTTTACAGCTTCAAGGGGATCGCCAGATCCCCGACTATGCGCCAGACGCGGGGATCTAGCGATCCCCTCTGAGCATCGTTATCTAGAAAGGAACTTGCGCCTTGCGGTACTAGCAGTTTGTCGGAGAGAAAGTGGCCTGAGCATCAATACATACGAAGTTGAG